>CALPLN020000148.1 GCA_943324415.2 Sediminibacterium ginsengisoli
CGCATACGATCCATTTCAATAATTTCAGTATTGCCAGTAATGATTACCTCGTCTGGACTAGCAAATTTACCTGCACCATTGGATGTATTAAAACCATAGTCAGCAGGAGGGAATGCACTAGTACTATTTGAACTTGTAGTTTGAACTTGAGAAATCGTATTGTTTGTATTAGCTTGGACTGTTTGAACTTGAGGAATCGTGTTGCTGGTATTCACTGGAGCTGAAGCAACAATTGGTTGAACATTTACATGACCAGCTTTTTTCTGAGCAATATATTGTAGGATATCTTTTTTAGAAACACGTCCTTGACTTCCTGTGCCAGGTATTTGTTGTAATTCATTGAAACTTACGCCTTCGTTTTGTGCAATATTCAAAACCAATGGAGAAAAGAAACGCGCTTCATTTGAATTTTCATTTTGCATTGCAACATTGCTAAAAGTAGGTGTAAATGGAACTTCATCAGCAATAGTAGGAATAGTAGGAGCTGAAACTGGTTCACTAATAGTTTGTTGTTGTACTGTTTCAGTTTTAATAACTGGGGCAATACTACCACTTGTTTGTATTCTTGCAATAACAGTACCAATAGGTACAACTGAATTCACATCAAAAAGAATTTCAGAAATGGTACCTGCAACAGTAGAAGGAATTTCACTATCCACTTTATCAGTAGCGATATCTAGTAATGTTTCATCTAATTGAATGGTATCACCTACAGCTTTATGCCATTTTAAAATGGTTGCTTCCATGATACTTTCACCCAATTTTGGCAAAATCAAGTCAACTAATGACATAGGGAATTATTTTAGCAAAAATAAGACTAAATCTTATTGATTATGAGTAACCTAAGTAAATTTATAGCTTGATTGGCGGTTACTTCTATGTTCTTTTGGCGATCGAATCTTAAATAAAAGACTTTAGAAACTACTTTTTCCTTGTTTGAGACGCCAATCCAGACCATTCCAAGGGGTTTTTCGTCCGTTTGGCCAGATGGCCCCATGATACCACTCACTGAAATACCAAAATCTGTCTTCATTTTAGACCTAATCGCGATGGCCATTTGTTCAACCGCCTCCTTACTAACAGCACCCACTGTTTGTAGTACAGTTGTTGGAACATCTAGAAATTCAGTTTTTATGCGATTGTCATAGCTTACCACACTTCCAGTAAAAAAGGTTGAAGATCCAGCATGTTTGGACAAAAGATGACCAATATAGCCTCCAGTACAACTTTCTGCAGTAGCTACTGTGTGATTTTGGTCTTTTAACAATCGCCCAACCACCACTTCTAAAGGCTCGTCTTTATCTGTAACCAGATTGTCTTTAACTTTTAATTTCAAGCTTTGAAATAAGCTATCTAGATCCCAATTTAGGCTGACTGCATCATGGCTTTTACCCGTTAATCTTAGTCGAACCATACCATAAGAAGGCAGATATGCTAATTTAATATGCTCTGGTAAACTTGTTTCAAAATCTATAATGGATTCTGCCAAAAAGGATTCACCCACACCCGCTGTTAAAAGTGTTCTATGAGCAATCACGCCTAATTGTAGCCTATTAACTAAGATAGGTATCACCTGCTCATTGGTTAACCATTGCATTTCATGGGGTACACCTGGAAGCGAAAAGATGAGGGATTCATTTTTCTTGAAAAGCATACCAGGAGCAGTTCCTGACTGATTAAACAATACTTCACAAACATCTGGCACTTCGGCCTGTTTGCGATTGCGTTCAATCATTGGTTTCTTGTGGATTTGCTCAAAAATATAGCTGATATGGGTCAAGCTCGGCTGATCTATAACCATCTTTCCACCAAAATAGCTGTTGAGTAAGGGCTTGGTGATATCATCTGCAGTTGGCCCTAATCCACCCGTAATAATTACGACTTGGCATTTTGCTATTGCGGTATCCAATGCGTTGGTAATGGAATCTGCGTCATCACCAACAGCGATTCTTTGATGAACCGCTATTCCGATGGAGTTCAACTTTTGAGCGATATAAGCACTATTGGTATCAATCACTTGACCTATTAATAATTCATCTCCAATGGTGATAATAGTGGCTTGTACTTGATCCATCATAAATTACTTCAGTTAGGCTGCAAAGTAAACCAAAAAAAGGCATTTTTAACTAAAATATACAGCTAGTTTTTCCTTCATAATGGCAGGCATTTCAGCTCTTTTGCCCATATCTGCATCCATGAAATATAGCTTGACTTGCCCAATGGTCAATAGCTTTCCAGACGCATTGTAAACTTCTTGATCAAAGATGATTTTATGGTCGATTGGCAAAGACTTAATCTGACTCTTGATGGTAATTAGATCATCGTATTTTGCAGGTCTCAAATACTTAATATTCAATTCAACAACTGGTAAAATGATCCCCATATCCTCAATGTCTTTGTAGGATACACCAAGATGTCGGATCGCTTCTACACGTCCAATTTCAAAATACATGGCATAGTTTCCATAATACACCACATCCATTCTGTCGGTTTCAGCATATCTAACCCTTACTGTGGTTGAATGTTCATACATATTATTGCATTTGTTGACAAATTTAAGCAATGTATCTGTTTTTCCACAATAAGGTTATTTAACGAAGCGTTTTATAATCATAGTGTAATTTTATAAGACTATCCTAAATACGGGCTCCTATGTTAAAAACAACCCAAAAAGCAGGTTTCAATACATTGCTTTTAAGCTTCACACTGCTTTTCTGTTCTACAGCAAATAGTCAGTTAATGAAATTTGATGCGCCATTAAGTCAACTTTATCAAAATGGATTAAAGTCACTTGCTCAAGGCGATAGCTTAGCGGCCTTTCAATCGATTCAATCTGCACATTTTTTTGATCCAAATGAAAATGATATAGCGTATCATTTTCACGTTTTAGCAGTTGCTTTAGATAAAGAATTTGCGATTGAAAATGCAACAAGTTGGTTAGAAAAAAATACAAATAAAATATATCATTCAAGATTGAATTTTGAATTGGCAAAATATTACTTTAAAAAACAAAAAGTAGATCAAGCCATCCAATCCTATCAAAAGATAAGTATGGATGATCTAGAAAATAAGGAATTGGCTTTGATGCAATTCCAACTAGGGTATTTATACTTTAAAAAAGGGGACTGGGAACAATCAACAAAATATTTATATAGCATTAGGCAAGTTCAGTCAAGTCCTTTTTATACAGATGCCAATTATTATGCAGGCTTTGTTGCCTTGCAAAAAAAGGATTTCAAATTAGCTTTAAACTGTTTTAAAATCGCTGAACAAAATTCGGCTTATACCTCTTTGACCCCATTTTATATTAGTCAGTTGTATTACTTTATCGGCGATATCGATGCGGCTTTAAAAAATACAGAACAAGCATTACAATTAAAAGGTCAATATTATACGAGTCAACTTGCGCAATTAATGGGGCATTTATTATTTGAACAAAAAAAATATGAAAAAGCATTGCCCTATTTAGCAACCTATGTCACATCACAAAAGCAAGTAGAACCTCAAGACCTCTATCAATTGTCCTTTTGTTATTTTCAATCACAACAATGGAACGATGCGATTCAAGGATTTAAGCAGTTAGCAAATGTGGAAGATTCTTTGGGCCAAAATAGTATGTATTTGTTAGCCACTTCTTATTTGAAAGTAAACGATAAATTGGGTGCTAAAAATGCATTTTTTCTTTGTGCGACTAAAAGTCAGAATTTAGCGCAAAAAGAAATTGCTCTTTTTAATTACGCGAAATTAGCAATCGAGTTAAAAGAATATAGTGTCGCAATTCAATCAATTGAAAAATTTAAAGTTTTATATCCCAATAGTATTTATTTCGAAGAAGCTAAAAGTTTATACGTAACCTCTTTAGCCTACAGCAATGACTTTAACAATGCATATGAGGCGTATCAAAAAATGGATACTTTAAATGAGACCTTATTAAAGTTATATCCTAATATTTTATATGGCAAGGCAGCACTATCTGTAAATGATGGTTTAAATGAGAAGGCATATGATCTTTTTAATCAAGTTCAAAATTTACCCTACAATAATAAAGTCTTATCACAGACTCAATTTTGGATAGGGGAGATTGCCTATAAAATGGGGAGAATAGATGAAGCCATCTCGCATTTAGAGCAATATTTATTAGATCCAGTGGAAATTGGTGAGATAACAAAAAAACATGCCAATTATACTTTAGGTTATAGTTATCTAAAGAACAATAATTATACAAAAGCATTACAGTTATTTACGATTGCAGCAGATTTTAATCCTTATGCAGCCTCTTCTCCTTACCAAAAAGATGCATTAGTTAGATTGGCAGATTGTCAATTTATGACAAAACAATACAAACAGGCTTTAAAGTCTTATCAAAAAATTATTGATCTTGGTTGGAATTTCGAAGATTATGCAAGTTTGCAAAAGGCAATTATATATGGTGCCTTGAATTTAAATAAGGAGAAATTAAAAATATTAAATAGCTACGATTTAGATTTTAGCAAATCCATCTATGTCAGTGATGCTAGAATGGAGTTGGCGGATACGTATACCAGTAAGGAGCAATTCAAGGAAGCTATTGCACCTTTGTCAAAAGTACTTAGTGATGACA
>CALPLN020000149.1 GCA_943324415.2 Sediminibacterium ginsengisoli
CAGAGCTCAACAATAAACTACTAAGTGGATTTGAGATGGTCTACCCTGTGAATGGAAATAATATTTTTATTGCTGCAGAAAATGGGCTCATCCATCTTAACTACGATAAGTATAAAAAAAGCAATTACACATTGCAAGTGCAAATAAGAGAAGTGCGGGTGATGGGAGAAAAGGACAGTGTATTGTATGGAGGTTATTTTGGCAATATCAACGATAAACAAATACAGCCAAAACAAAACAGCCCCAAATTAAAAAAACAATGGGGCACCATCCATTTTGAATTTGCTTCGTCTTTATTTGGTTTACAAAACAATTTAGAATACAGCTATCGACTCAATGGACTAGATAAAAATTGGTCTAAGTGGAATAGCAAAACCGAAAAGGAATATACCAACCTGCCTGCAGGGACCTATACTTTTGAAATTAAAGTTCGAAATAATTTTGGAGAGGAATCAGAAGTAGCCCATTACCAGTTTACCATATTGCCGGCATGGTATCTTTCTGAATGGGCTTATGCCACATACGTTATCCTCTTCTTTTTAATCATCTTCACCCTCATTCGTTGGCAAAGGAAAAAGTTTATCACACAAGAACATAAGCATGAGGAAGAGCAGAAGCAGTTAAACTATTTAAAGCAATTGGAAATTGATAAGGCAAAAAATAAAGTCACCGAAATCAAGAATGAAAAGCTACAGTTAGAGATAGACAATAAGAACACAGAGTTACTCAACTTTACCATGCACTTGGTTCAAAAGGGAGAATTGTTGTCGAACTTAAAAACGCATATGTCAAAGATGACAAAAGTATTGGAAAATTCATCGGGCTTAGACGAGTTAAAGAAGATGATTAAAGTGATTAATGACGCAGAAAAAATGGATAATGACTGGGAGAATTTTGTGTATCATTTTGATAAAGCGCACAACTCCTTTACCATGAATCTAAAACAGCGTTATCCCAAGCTCACTGCGAATGAATTAAAACTCTGTACTTTTTTAAGATTGAATTTATCTACCAAAGAAATTGCACAATTGATGAATATTTCACTAAGAGGCGTAGAATTAAGTAGGTATCGATTGAGAAAAAAATTAGAACTCCCCACTGAAACGAGTTTATTTGAATTCTTTAACGCGATTTAAGTAGGGCACAAAAAAACCACCTTATTGATGCGGTTCCCCCAAACAACATAATAAGATGGTTGAATTAGATTATATACTCTAACACTATAAAGGTAAAAGCATTAGAGAAAATTCTATTCAGTATTTATACTGAATCATGTGATGATAGCTGTCAGAAAAATGCAAAAAGATTCAACAAACATTAGTTGTTTTTGATGAGTCCTTTCGTGTAAGCATATACCACTAATCCTGCAACAGTTTTTACATTCATTCTTTCCATGATGCGAACACGGTGCGTTTCAATCGTACGTTGGCTCAATTTTAATTGACTCGCAATTTCTTTATTGGAAAACTCAAGACATACCAGCGCAATCACTTCGATTTCTCTTTCAGTGAATACCAAAACTTCGTCGGGAAAAGGCTTGTAAGGAGAGCTCGCTAATAATGAGACCATATGCGTATTGGTAGAAGCAGGAAAGTATGCGCGATTTTGAACCACCACACTATCTATTGCTTGGTAGAGTTCTTCCTTGGACGTGTTTTTATCTAAATACCCCATGGCGCCAGCTTCGAGCATCTGAATGATAATGGCGTCTTCTGAATGCATAGACAAAGCAATCACGCGCGCGCGTAGCCCTTTTTCACGTATTTGTTTAACTGCTTCAATGCCATTTAAAATGGGCATCCCAATATCAACAATCAATAAATCTGGATCTAACTGTTGGGTTAAATCAACAAGTTCTTGTCCGTTACTCGCTTCGCCAACCACCTTTACCATGCCCGTCATATTCAACACTTTCACCAAGCCCTCTCTAAAGAAGCTGTGGTCATCTGCAATGACAATCGAAATTTGGTTGCTTTTAACACCGTGCATTGTATTTAAAATTAGGTGATAATTGGAATACGAATATTGTAACGGGTACCTTTTGTAAGTTCATCCGACAATACCATCGTTCCATTTAAATAATCAATTCTACTTTGGATGCCCAATAAGCCTAAACCCATTTTATGTTTTTCTCTAACCTCGTAGGCATCATACCCCACTCCATTATCAGCAGTCCGAATCAATAACAAATTATCGTCTAAAGAAAATTCAATAGTCAATTCTGTTGCATGGGCATGCTTAACCGTGTTTAAAATAATTTCTTGTAGGATGCGGTATAGCTGATTGTTTTGATCCTGTGTTAATGTGGGGATCACTTTTTCGATTAACTGAATCTTTAAGGACTGATCTACACTTACATTGGCGATATACTGCTTTAATGCATCAATTAAACTAATATGAAAAATTGCCAATGGAGCCAATGACTTTGCCATACCCCGTACCTGATCTACACATTTGTCTAAGGCCATTTTTACTTCTAATAAATCCTCCTCATTTTGGGTTTCCAATAAATTAAGGCGCATTTTAATACTCGATAAATAAGGACCAATGTCGTTGTGAAGTTCTGTGGCAATTAAGTTACGTTCCAATTCTGTGGCATTGATTTCGGCATTCAATTTCTCTGCCTGGAGTCTTCTGTATTTTCTATTTTGCTTAAACAAGCTAAGAAAGAAAAACAATAACAATACTGCTAAAAAGCACGCCACTATACTAAATGCTACAAAAATTGCTCTTTCTTGGGTGCCCATAATAATGCCAATGTGTAAGTGATGTAAGATAAGAAATTAATCCATCTAATCACATTAAACAAGTCCATGAAAAGAGGTTGGGTAACTTTACTAAACAGAAACTGCATCAAAATACTGATCGCAGCAAAATATACACTAAAAACCATATAGGGTATGATGATTAGCTTTCTAGACAGATTCTCTTTATTACTGATTAAATTATTTTGACTCTGCGTCAACAAACGAATACCATACAATGAAATACCAATCATGGAAGCTATCAACCCCCATTGAATATGGTAAGATGACAGGTATTCATAATACTGATCTATAATAACTAATAAAAATAGTGAGGAATGAAAAAATGTTTTTTTATAGTTATTCACGTTCTGGGCGTCCCAATTAAAATACAACCATAAAATAAGTTGAGTATTTAAAATTGAATAAAGCGCCTGGAAGAAAAAATAATTTACAATTTCAAATTCGGCATTGTATTCATTTAGGGCTCCAGCGCAAATACTAATAATAAAATAACGATAGGTTTTACTGATGGAATTAAATACATAAATACCGGCCAAGGCCGGAATTATAATTGAAAGATTTAATAAGGTCTCTATCGTTGTCATATTTAAAATAAACCCTCTACGCCAGTTGGACAAACAGGTGGACAATCTCTGCCATAATCCACAATCACATCTTGACCTCCCGTTGTTGAGTTAATTATGTTGTTATCATTCGCATCCACTCCAAAAAATATCAAGCAGATCCCTTCGTCTTCTTTCATACCATAATACGCTCTAAAAGAAACACAACCAGGTTGATCTAGTATTGCCCTGATAGCTGATGCATCAAAAGTTTCACTATACTTTAAGCTTTCTTTAAATTCTGGAGTAGCAATATCGTTAAAATTTTCTCTGTAACGACCAATTAGTTCTTTTGCAGTTGCAAGCGAGATAAAATGTTGGCTCATAAAAGGTTTTTAAATTTAGTACACAATGCTACAAAAATTTAAATCAATCCGGTTCAGTATTAATACTGAACAATCACCGACTAAGCGAAAATGCGTTAATGCCTATTTTGAACGATTGAAGATCTTTTGGCGGATCACCAAGGGGATAAAGACCGGGGCCTCAATTAAGTAGCGGCGGTACATCCTTTTAGGTTCTTGGATTAAACGATAGAACCATTCCAATCCGGCGCCATGCATCCATTTAGGAGCACGTTTTGCGATGCCAGCCATGACTTCGAAGGCACCACCAATGCCAATATAGATGGCGGGGTGCAGGCTTGATTTATTGTCAGCAATCCAAATATCTTGTTTTGGAGCGGTTAAACTCACTAGTACAATATCTGCTTGGGCCGCATTGACTGCCTCCACCATTTTTTTATTTTCGGTGGCATCAAAGACAGGCATAAACGGAGGGACATAGATGCCCACAATGTTACAGTTGGGATATTGCTGCAAAATCACTTCCTTCAATCTCTCGCCCACACCAGGTGAAGCGCCTAAAAGGAACAATGAAAAGTTTTCTTTGGCCGCAAACGCAACAAGATCGGGCAATAGATCCAGGCCAGTAATGCGTTCAACAATGGGCGTATTTAAAAATGCAGCAGCCCATCTCACAGGCACCCCATCACATAAAACATAATCGGAAATATTGTACAGGTTTTGAACCGCCTTGTTTTTATACGCAGCAAGAATGGAATTAGCCGGCGTAATCGCTACTTGAATGAATTGCTTTTGTTGAATAAAGGTCTTAAATGCAGCAAGCAAATCAGCGGAACGGATAGAACTTACCTGTGTACCTAAAATATCTACTTTATGATGCATGGCAATTAATTCACAATTGAAATCACCTTACTATCCA
>CALPLN020000150.1 GCA_943324415.2 Sediminibacterium ginsengisoli
GCCAAGTTGTAAAAGCAAAAAAGTAAATAACTTATATTACACTGGTCAACTAACAGTGCCAGGTCCAGGTGTGCCACCAAGTTTAATTAGTGGCGAAGTAGTGGCCAAGCTTGTAGATCAAAAACATAAAGCATAATTCAATATGTCTTCATTAAATTTATACAACGAGGTGACCGCGCAAAGTAGTAAGTATACTACTTTATTATATAGTTCTAGCTTTTCCTCAGCCATTGGATTATTGGATAAATCACTACGTCAATCCATTTATGATATTTATGGGTTTGTTAGATTTGCAGATGAAATTGTAGATACTTTTCATGATTATGATAAAGCAGGTTTGCTTTCTACATTCAAAGCGGATACTTACGAGGCATTAGATAAGGGCATTAGTTTAAATCCAATCCTGCATCGTTTTCAATTGACCTATAATCAATTTAATATTGATCGATCTTTATTGGATGCATTTTTATACAGTATGGAGATGGATCTTAGTCAACAGTTTCACAACCAAGACAGTTACAATCAATATATTTTTGGTAGTGCAGAAGTGGTGGGATTAATGTGTCTAAAGATATTCTGTAATGGAAATGAGGCTCAATATGAAGCTTTGAGGCCCTCGGCACAAAGTTTAGGTGCTGCTTTTCAGAAAGTGAATTTTCTGAGAGACATTAAAGCTGATTTTGTGGGCATGGAGCGTATGTATTTCCCCAATTGCGATTTCAGCAATTTTAGCTTGGAAGACAAGCAAGAAATTGAGGCAGATATACAGGCAGATTTCGATGCTGCTTTAGAAGGCATTAAAGCGTTACCGCTTCCTTGCCGTTTTGGGGTCTATGTGGCATTCAAGTATTATTATTCCTTGTTCAAGAAGATAAAAAAGACCGATCATGGTGCTTTATTAAGTTCTAGAATCAGGATACCTGATTATGGTAAAATGTTTATTTTATTCAACGCAAAAATTAGAACAAGCTTAAATTTGTTATAGTAACTTTGTATCATTAAATCCTAATGTATGATTTTTTTAACTTCTATGTTATTGACTTTCGCGGTAATGGAGGGTATTACCTGGTTAACGCATAAATACGTAATGCACGGTTTTTTATGGTACTTACACGAAGACCATCATCAACCTACTGGACATTTTTTTGAAAAAAACGATGCTTTCTTTTTAATCTTCGCTATTCCAAGCATGGCATGTATATTTTATGGCTCTTTTAATGGTATGCCATGGTTATCTGGTCTAGGAGCCGGAGTAGCTATGTATGGATTCGCTTATTTTATAGTACATGAAGTGATTATACATCAAAGAATCAAGTGGTTTACAAAGTCGAATAATAGATACATTAAAGCCATTCGTTGGGCGCATAAAATGCATCATAAACATTTAGGTAAAGAAGACAGTGAAAGTTTTGGGATGTTGATTGTAGCAAAAAAATATTGGGATAAGGTTAGACGTGACGAAATGATTCAAAACAATAGATAGTCCATTGCAAACGGAAAAAAAATATGACTATATAATAGCCGGTGCTGGATGTGCCGGCTATTCTTTGTTATACCATTTATTGAAAGATCCCGTACTAAGTCAAAAAAGAATACTAGTAGTGGATGCGAATTTCGAGAAAGGGAATGATCGGACTTGGTGTTTTTGGGAAGATGGACTTGGTGCTTTTGAGTCAATTGTTTGTAAAAAATGGGATAAGATAGAAGTCATAAAAGAGGCGATGCATCGATCACTGCCTACTGCCCCTTTTGAATATAAAATGATCCAAGGGATCGATTTCTATCAACATATAAGTGAATTTGCAAAAGGCTTTGATAATATTGAATGGGTTGCTGCTAAGATTTTAGAGATGGATGCGCAATCGCCAAAAGGCGCGCGCGTAAGTTGGGAGGGAGGGGCTGCAGTCGCAGAATATGTATTCTCGAGTATCAATGGGGAACGAATTCAATCTGCATTGTGGCAACATTTTAAAGGAATTGTAGTGGAATTTGAGACGCCAGTTTTTGATCAATCCATCGCAAAACTGATGGATTTCAATGTGCCTCAAATGGATGCAACGGCATTTATGTATTTACTCCCAATGTCAGATAAAAAAGCATTGGTGGAGTACACCTTATTCTCCCCTTCAATTTTGAAAGTGGCCCAATATGACGAAGTTTTGAGCGCTTACATGGAGGAGCATTATAAAGGATTAAATTATACAATCGTTCATACGGAAATAGGTGCCATTCCAATGACTACAAAAAAGATGGATATCCCTACTGGTGCTGTGATTTCTATTGGGACAATTGGTGGAGCAGTAAAAGCGAGTACGGGTTATGCATTCCAATTTATTCAGCAACAAACGCAACAGCTTGTAGGACAATTAAAGCTCAATCAATCCTTGAATCCAGCAGTACATCATACAAGGCATCAATTATACGACGCAGTATTATTGCATATTCTTGAACATAAGAAGATGCGTGGAGACGAAATATTCGCGCGTATTTTCAAAAAAAATAAAGCGGCAACCATCTTTAAATTTTTATCAAATACATCTACATTATTTGAGGATATTCAGATAATGCGGAGTCTACCTACGCCTATCTTTCTGCCTGTTGCAATACAAGTGTTATTTCGACGGTAACATATTGGTCCAGTTTCTATTCTTTTAATGGCCTTGTCGTACAATGGTTAGTACAAGCGTTTCCGAAGCGCTAAATCCCAGTTCGATCCTGGGCTTGGCTACAAAGTCGTCCTATTAAATTAGGCAAAAGTCTATATTTTTCAGTAGAGTTTGCGCTATATAATTTATTTTTGACCACTTTGTTATTGTACATCACCATATTAGGCTTTATCGTTTCATTCCTTTTACTCATTAATATTAAAGAGTCTAATAGAGTGAATCTTTTTTTATTCGGTTTTTTCTTTATCAATAATTTATATTGTTTAGCACATTATGCTACGATTTATTCTGGTAGCAAAACAATGATTGCGATTTTGCTGGTTAATTTTACGCCACTTTTTTTAATAGTTGGGCCAGTACTTTATTTTTATGTGCGAGGTGTATTAAGGGATGATTACAGATTATCTAAAACAGATTGGCTACATTTTATTCCGGCATTTATTTTATTGATTAATATTATACCCCATTTATTTTCAAGCTTTGAGTATAAATTATCATTCGGCGAAAGGGTGTTATCAAATCCTACAGAAATTTTAAAAAACAAAAACCTCTTTGTGCCATCCGTGTTTAATTTCTTATTAAGACCAATCATAGGGTTGATTTATGTAGCTATTTGTATAAGATTGATGTATTTAAAGTTTAAATATGAAAAGCCTGAAAACAAACAAGCTAGATTGATTTATACTTGGGTTAGTTTCTTAATTTTTAACACTTTGCTTGTATATGCAAGTTTTCTAGTCTTTACCGTTTTTTCTTTCCAGACCCTAGACTATAAAATAGCTGAAGTAAGAGGATATTATTTTTTAAATATCACATTGGTTGGCCTAGTCTTATTTAATATATCCTTATTATTTTTTCCTAATATATTATATGGTTTACCGCAACTTGATTTTGCACTGCCCAATAAACTGAAGCTACCTGCCGAAGAATTACTTCCTAAAAGAGCGGTAAGAAGCTTTGAAATTTCAGAGGAAAAATTGCAATTGCTGCATGATAAAATTGAGACCTATTGTCTCACAAAGCCCTATTTGAATCCTGATTTCAGCCTTTCCACCATGTCTGCAGATACGGATATCCCGGTGCACCATTTGAGTTATTATTTCAATGAACACTTGAATATTAATTTTAATGCGTGGAAAAACGACCATAAAATCAATTATGTGATCGAATTAATTGAAAATGGCAGCAATGAATTATTGACTTTGGACGCACTTGCCAAACAAGCAGGATTTGGTTCTAGAACAACTTTTTTTAATGCGTTTAAGCAGAAATTAGGTTTAACTCCTTCCGAGTACCTCAATAAGCAGTCTAATATCTAGAATTTGTACAAGTTTTTTAAACTTGTACAAGGATCAACTCCTTTAATTTTTACTGAAAGAGATTTGACTCTAACTTACGCGCCTCTGCGCGTGCGCATAGCTTTTGCCCTAACGGCCAAAGCTATTTTTATATCAAGAATTATTATATATGAATTGCAGGATTATTGTATTAGCGTTATTTTTTATATGTTTTGTATCTGCTTCAAAAGCGCAGATTCTTCCAGTTAAGAAAGACACGGTTTTGACTCAAAGACAAAAAGACCGTTTGTTTTTGAAGCGAGACGGTGTAGACCGTGTGGCCAAGTTTAAAAAGGAGTTCACCAAAACCTGGAACAAGGTATTCATTGATTTTACGGACAACGATGTTATGTTGATGGCTGGGATGAACTTTGCTAAGCAAAATATCCGTGCCAATGATTACAACGCACCCTTTGTGTATGCGGTGGAGCAAAAAGATGTTTACAAGCCAGGTTTTATGGCGGGTTTTAGGGTAGATGGCAAATACAAGGAAAAACATCCTTATGCAGTCGCCTTTACATTGAACAAATATTCCGCTGGCGCCA
>CALPLN020000151.1 GCA_943324415.2 Sediminibacterium ginsengisoli
ACATCATTGAATTCAACTTTGTCTCCGGTTTTACCTTGCAGGTGAGGTACATACAAGCTATCTCCTGCTTGTACTTTGAATTGTTGTCCTGCGATTTTAACTACTGCTAACATAATTGTCCAAAATTAGGAGGGCAAAGGTAATTATAAATATCTCAATATTCAAGTAATTCTTGAAAAATATAATTTAGTCCTATTTTAGGCCTAGAAACCCCCTATAGGTTTGAAGTTCCGTAAAATACCCCCTAAATTTGTCACCGACTGCAAAGTCGTCAACTGAACCCTATGAATATTAAGTCTTTATTGGCAAAACCGTTTGCCAATGTCATCTACCGCCAAATTCAGAAAGAGCGTCGAACTGCTTTAGAAGATCAGCAAAGTATTCTAAATCAATTAGTTAAGACAGGAAGGGCTACCATTTTCGGGAAAGAGCACCAATTTGAACAGGTTAAAACTGCCCTAGAATTTCAAGAAGCAGTGCCATTAAGAGACTATGAAGCTTTTAAGACTTATATAGAACAGATCAAAAAAGGAACCCAAAATGTACTTTGGAAGGGGAAGCCCATCTATTTTGCTAAAACCAGTGGAACCACAAGTGGGGTTAAATACATTCCAATCACCAAAGATTCAATAAGTAACCATATTAACGGAGCTAGAAATGCTTTATTGACCTATATGGCCACTACAGGTCAAACCCAGTTTGTCAACGGAAGGATGATTTTTTTAAGTGGATCTCCAGTGCTTGAAAGGGTGGCTGATATTCCAACCGGAAGATTAAGTGGAATAGTCAATCACCATATCCCTGCCTATTTACGCAGCAATCAATTACCCAGTTACGAAACCAATTGCATCGAAGAATGGGAGGAAAAATTAGATAAAATTGTAGAAGAGACCATATTAAAAGATATGACATTGGTTGGAGGGATTCCTCCTTGGATGCAAATGTATTTTGATCGCATCGTAGAAAAATCAGGAAAATCAGTCAAAGAAGTTTTTCCAAATTTGCAGGTCTTAGTGCAAGGAGGTGTGAATTTTGAACCCTATAAATCTAAACTTTTCGACACCATTGGAAAGTCAATTGATACGATTGAATTGTTCCCTGCAAGTGAAGGATTTTTTGCATTTCAAGATACAAGAGAAGAACAAGGTTTGTTGTTGAATACCAATAGCGGGATCTATTTTGAGTTCATTCCTTTAGCCCATATCCATGAAGCCAATCCGGTAAGATTGAATTTATCACAAGTGGAATTGGGGGCACAGTATGCGCTAATCATCAATAGCAATGCAGGTTTGTGGGGATACAATATTGGGGACACCGTTAAGTTTGTCAGCATTGATCCTTATAGAATCATCGTTACAGGAAGGGTAAAACATTTTATATCTGCATTTGGCGAACATGTGATTGGGGAGGAAGTAGAAGCAGCAATGTTACAAGTGGCCAATGAAATGAATGCATCGATTGTAGAGTTTACAGTAGCACCTTATATCGCACAAGGTGAAGGAAAAAGTTACCACGAATGGCTGGTGGAATTTGAACGGCCTCCATTGGATATGGAACTATTTAAGTTCAAATTAGATCAAGCGATGTGTGCCAAGAATGTGTATTATCAAGATTTGATCACAGGAAATATATTATCACCTCTGATGCTTACCGCTTTACCTAAAAATGCCTTTATACAGTACATGCGATCTGAGGGGAAATTAGGGGGACAAAATAAGGTACCAAGATTAAGTAATGATCGAAAAATTGCAGATGCGTTGCATACTCAATTAGGCAAATAGTAAGAATAAAATAAAAAGCGTATTTTTAACCACAAGCAAACAACTGGATGAGTCAAAAAAGAATTGCCATTTTCGGATCAACAGGTTCCATAGGGAAACAAACCCTAGAGGTGATCGCAGCGAACCCAGATTTATTTGTCGCCGAGATTTTGACGGCACACTCAAATGAATCTTTATTAATTGAACAAGCCTTGCAATTTGAACCCAATATTGTGGTGATAGGCGAGATAGGTAAATATGCTATTGTAAAAAAAGCATTGGAAGGAAAGCCAATCAAAGTTTTCGCAGGAGAAGAAGCCCTAGAGCAAGTTGCAGCAATGGACTGCTATGATTTTATGATGGCAGGTATTGTCGGATTCGCTGGATTAAAGCCAACGATCACTGCTGTAGAAAATGGAAAAGCAGTGGGCCTTGCCAATAAAGAAACATTGGTGGTAGCTGGAGATATTGTGATGCGCACTGCAAGAGAAAAAGGTGCTGCAATCATTCCTGTAGATAGTGAACACTCTGCAATTTTTCAATGTTTGGTAGGAGAAGGACACAATCCAATCGAAAAAATTATACTTACTGCGAGTGGTGGCCCTTTCCTAGGAAAGAAACCCAACTTTTTAGTGAACGTCAAAAGAGACCATGCATTACAACATCCTAATTGGAGTATGGGTGCAAAAATTTCTATTGACTCGGCTACATTGATGAATAAGGGTTTAGAAATGATTGAAGCCAAATGGTTATTTGATTTAACACCAGACCAAATTAAAGTAGTGGTGCATCCTCAAAGTATCATTCATAGTATGGTTCAGTTTCAAGACGGCAGTATAAAAGCACAAATGGGATTGCCTGATATGAAATTGCCTATACAATATGCGATGGCTTTTCCGAAAAGAATCAAAAATGATTTTCCAAGATACCATTTTGATAAACCCAATACATTGACATTTGACGAACCGGATGTCAAAACGTTTAGAAATTTATTGTTAGCGACAGAAGCCATGCATCGTGGTGGCAATGCACCTTGTGTATTGAATGCTGCGAATGAAATTGCGGTGTATGCTTTTTTGAAAAATAAAATTAGTTTTTTGGATATGACCGATCTAATTGAAAGAACATTAGAAAAAATTGAATTCATTGCGCATCCAAGTTTGGATGACTATTACGAAACCGACGGAGCTGCAAGAGACTTTGCTGCTTCTTTAATACAACTATAAACATGTATCTAGCTGCTATTGATTTTACAGTATTTGCAACAAAAACTGCACAATTTATTTTATCTTTTTCGATCATTGTAGTGCTGCATGAATTAGGGCATTTCATTCCTGCGAGAATATTTGGGGCAAGAGTCGAAAAATTTTATTTATTTTTTAATCCTGGTTTTAGTCTGTGGAAAAAGAAGATAGGAGAGACAGAGTATGGTGTAGGATGGATTCCTTTTGGTGGTTATGTGAAAATCTCGGGCATGATTGACGAGAGCATGGATAAGGAACAATTAAATAAAGCGCCAGAATCTTATGAATTAAGATCAAAGCCAGCCTATCAAAGATTGATCGTGATGTTGGGTGGTGTGATTGTGAATATGATTTTAGCGATTGTAATTTTCATAGGCATTGCATGGTATTGGGGAGATGATTTTTTACCAGCAAAAAATTTGACTTATGGGGTACATGCCACTGAATTGTCTAAAAAAATGGGCATTCAAGATGGAGATATTATTGTCTCATTAGACAACAAAGAGCTCACTGATTTTTTCGAAATTGAATCAAAGTTAGTTTTAGAAGACCCTAAAACAATTCAAGTAAAAAGGGGAGACAGTGTATTGAGTTTATCCATTCCTACTTCATTGGCTGCAGCTTTATCTAGTGCCGAAAATGAAACCGCTTTTGTAATGCCTTTGTTTCCTGTGATTGTGGATTCAATTGGCAAAACAGCTGTCGTAGTAGAAGGAAGCTTTGAAAAAAATGACACTTTGCTCACTATGAATGGTCAGTCTATTCAATTCCAACACGAGTTCATTGAAGTCAAGAAAAAATTCAGCGATTCATTGGTCACAGTACTTGCAAAAAGAGGAACAGATACGGTGAAAATTAGAACCTTAATCAACAATAAAGCGCAGCTAGGTTTATTTGTAAAATTGCCGTTGCAACTTTTCAAAACAGTGCATCAAAATTATACTTTTGCAGAAGCCATCCCTAAAGGAACACAAAGATGCTTTATGACGCTTGATAATTATGTAACGGGTATTAAGCAAATATTTACTGGTAAAGTGAATCCAAATGAATCACTCGGAAGTTTGATCAGTATTGGTAATACTTTCCCTTCTCAATGGGATTGGGAGCGATTCTGGACTTTAACCGCTGTATTTTCAATTGTACTAGGCTTTATGAATGTCTTGCCAATACCAGCTTTAGATGGCGGACATGCTTTATTCATATTAGTAGAAATGATTACAGGTCGCAAACCAAGTGACAAATTCATGGAATATGCTCAAATTGTGGGCATGGTCTTGATGTTTGGCTTAATGTTATATGCATTGGGTTTGGACTTTTGGCGATTATTTAAGTAAGCTGACACATTTAATCCATTTATTAGTTGTAATTTTGTACTTGCTTTAATCGCAGTAACTGGGGTCGTATGGTTTTGACAGCAAGCGTAGCGGTTGGGGTAAGCATGTAGTGCGTTGGGTAATTAGCACTTTAATCTGAATACCAAACAATCAAAAGGCGAAACAAACTACGCCATGGCTGCTTAATTCAGTGAATTAACTTCCATTA
>CALPLN020000152.1 GCA_943324415.2 Sediminibacterium ginsengisoli
ACTCGTTTCAGTTAATCGATCATAACGATTGATATTAGAAGACTTAGAAATTTGCACATTCAATAAATGGGTAGTATGCTCATTTGGTTGATACAATACTTTCTGTAATAAATCTGTTTGATTGTATCCGCTTAATTTTTGACTATTGACTGATGCACTATTGTCTTTAATAACATCAGTGTTATTTTCCCTAGCGACATAAAAAAATCTTTTACCAAAATCTGGATAAGCAATTAATCTTTTATTTCCTTGACGCATATCTCCAAAACTACTTTTGGTAAACGATGTGAGATAAGCCCATTTGTTATTGGCAATATTCAAGTCAATATGCTGACGATGTTCGTTTTGACCATTGCCATACCTATAAATTAGATTTCCGTTGGCTTTCCAAGGTGCTTTTTTTGACGCAAGATTAGATTTAAATAGCTGGGGCTGTTTCGTAAATAAATTCACTACCCCACCCAATGCATCACTACCATACAAGGTGGAACTTGGACCGTAATTGATCTCTACACGATCTAGTATCATATTGTCGACAGTAATGATATTTTGTAAATGACCCGCTCTAAAAATGGCACTATTCATACGCACACCATCTACCATTAACAAGACTCTACTAGCTTCAAACCCTCTCACTACAGGGCTTCCACCTCCTGCCTGACTTTTTTGAACAAATACTTGACCTGAAGCCGTTAATATATCTGCAGTATTGGCTTGCTGTTGAAGCAATACTTTATCGGTTAAGGCAACCACCCTTTGTACAATATTTTTTGAAAGCGTTGGAAACTTATTGGCATAAATAACAACATCTTGTAATCGCTTACTTGAGGTATCTGATTGCGCCAACAAATTCAAACTCATTCCAAAAAATAGAAGTACGCTTATACTAAAACGCATACTAAACTTTTAAAATAAAAATGAATGTCCTATCAAATGAACAATAGATGGAATTATAGGGCTGTCTTATGAATTAGACAGTTTCAGGTGGGTGCGCAATTTCTCCTGAATAGATACTCAAAATTGGCGTAGCATAGAATGGATATGTATTGATTACTAAGCTAGCATCAATAACCTGATGCTTGCTTAATTGGATAGATTCATATACCGAGTAAGTCGGATTCAATTTGATCTTGGAATCCTTAGATTTCGAATTAGAGGTGGAGGAAGAATCTAACTCTTTGCTCAAATGATGTGTTTTGTTTTGATTGGCAACAATTGCTGCTTCTTCTTCATCGGATGCAGCAATAATCTCCCAACCTGCTGGCGTCTTAGTAATAGAAACGATATCATAGAACATCCCTTTGTAGCTAAATTCACGACCCTTTTCTTCCCAATGATACCCATTAGGTAAAATGGTTTTATCTTTTAGTACTAATTTAATTTGATCTTTGCTTTTTTGTACTTTTGAATCATTACTTTCCGCATTCAATTTATTTAATTGACCAGCATCAATCATGGCAAAGCGTTCCTGTTGATGTACTTTTTCTTGAAGCCAATAAAAATAGCTTAAACTACTTGTTGATAATAACAAGGCAGCGAAACAACATATGGCAATGGCTTTTTTCAATGAACCTAAGGTACGGAAAAAGCAACACTTTTATAAAAGCCTTTCGATTGAGATAAAGTTATTATTATATCCAGCTCCCACAATCATAGTTATTCTCCAGCTCATTTGTGCAGTTGTATCCATGAGTAACCAAACGCTAGTATTTCCAGCACCTAGAAAATCATTCCCGGAATTTATATAAGCAGGAGTAGTCGAAATAGATCGAGGGTTTGTAGCATCAATTGCATTATAATAAACCCCGCCAGTCACTAATACATGTGATCCATAAACAGAATAACTGCCTGATACAGTACTAAGTTGTACACTAAAATTACCAGTTGCAGCAATCCTCGCTTTTAAATTTCCTAAAATTATATCCACTCCTCGTCCAACAAAACCAGCAGCTTTTGTAGCAACATTACCTGTAGGATCGGTTACATTAATTTTACCAGTTACATTTACATTACCTGTAACATCTAAAGTTGTTGCTGGCGTTGAAATTCCAATCCCCACATTACCTGTTGTATTATACGTATTGGTTCCAGATAAAGTCCAAGGATTAATAATTGCTGAGGATCCTATTTGTTTAACCAATAGATATGATTGATTTGCAGCACCGCTTGAACCAATTACACTTGTGCTTCCAACAATACTCGGCCAGCCTCCATAAGCTGAACTTATACGAACACCCACTTCTATATCTGCAGTTGGCGTAATGATACATCGCATGGGTCCATTTGCATTGACATTATAACCCCCTGAACCATTCATTGAAAGATAAAGTCCATTTGCTAAAACAGCAGCGTTTGTAAAATTATAAATTTGAAAAACCCCCGCAACTCCTGCGCTATTATGATAAACAGCTAAATAGGATTCAATTTCATAGGTTTTATTTGCCTTTAAAGTAAATCTGTTATTCGCGCTACTCCATAGTAAATTGCCTTGAGCTGTAGCATCAAATGGAACTGTAGCATTGGCACTTAAACTTGTTCCATCCGCTCCTGTATATCTGGCGATGCCATATTCAACAGTCTGTCCCGTAACAGGCAAATTACCTGCTACTAATTTATAATATACTCTATCGTAATCGGCACTATTTCTTATACCTGTTGTGGCTACATTTATATTGTATGTTGTACCTGCTTGTAGGTTTACTTCAACCTTACCATTGTATTCCACATGAACGGTATTATTAGAACTAGTTTGCGCATCTGTTCCAAGATCTGTTGTTCCTTGTCTAACTTTAAATGTCATAGTAAAAGTGGCACTATTTGCATAACCACTACAAGTAAAATCAAATAAATATCGGCCAGAAACTGGTACCGTAAAACTAAAGCCATTTGCTTCTGCTATGTCCCCAACTGCTGTAGAATAAGCTTTAGAATACAATTTTACCATATCCATAGCAGTTACTCCATTTCCCGCAGAAGTTGCTGTAGCAATGGTTGACCAGTTAGCCCCATTCCAATAATAATATCCTGCTTGTAAACCAACTGAACCTAAATTATACACCAATAAACCTTCAGCAGGAGACGAAATAGTTGTCACATCCAAAGCAGTTGTCAATGTCACCCGCGGAGGCAAGAAACCTTTGTTAGTAGCGTATACATCTAATTTTGCAGAAGCATTGGGCGAAGTGGTGCCTATACCTGTTTGCGCATTTACCTTGAACGCAATAAATAAAATTATAGAGAGTAGTATTTTAAATTTCATTATAGAATTTTTTCAATTGAAATCATATTATTTGAATAACTAGGCCCAACCATTAAGGTAATTCGATAGAAACGAAAATTTGTGGTATCACGTAAATAATAAACTGCAAGGTCTCCACTCTTATCAAAACCCCAAGTTGTTCCTAAATGAGCAAAAGAAGATCCGACAGTTTGGGTTATATCAGAAAAATAAGTAAATGATTGTGTTCCTGATGCTCCATTGTAAGTGGTATAAGCCGAAACCATTCCCACAAAACTACTACCTGTTGTTTTTATTTGTAAACTTCTTGCTGATCCACTTGGCGCCATTTGTACTTGTATATCGCCTAAGATCACTGGCACAGCTTCGTTAACAAATTTGGCAATTTTATCAGATTGAATTGGTTGGTTACCTGAAATCACTTCAATATTAAACCAAGGATATGAACCTGTGACAGCGAAGTCACCATTACCCCCAAGTTGATTTGTATTAAAAGTTTGCATTATTCTATATGAAACTACCGTTTGAACTGATGTTGTAATGACTGCATCTGATAGTCCTCCAGTAGCACCATATCCTGCAGTACTTGCTCCTGAATAGGAAGAAGAACTACTTCCAACATAAGCTCCAGTCGTCTCATTATACCAACAAAATTGTGGTCGAGCATCAGAGGCAGAAGTTTGAAAATTAGGAACCTGCCCCTGCAAACGATAAGTTCTTCCTGCAGCTAAAGTGATTTGGCCTGTTGTTGTATTTAAGGAGATATCTTGCCCAGCACTTTGATCTACTTGTGTAAAAGCGACAAGTCCATTTGTACTCAGACCAGTTGTTTGGACAGCTGTTCTAGAACCTCGCATATATGAGGAGTTAACTCCTGATCCTGTCGATGTGGCAATCGTCGCCCAGCTGCTTCCATTCCAATAATAATAACCTGCAACTAAATTTGGATTCGTTCCAGTATTGTAGATCAAAAGACCTTCGGCTGGAGAAGGTATTGTCGTCGCATCCGTTGCACTTGTTAAAGTCACTCGCGGAGGCAAAAATCCTTTATTGGTTGCGTATACATCCAGCTTTGCTGAAGCATTTGGCGAGGTCGTGCCAATACCCGTTTGTGCCCTCAAAATTGAGAAGCTAAATAAAAATAATAGTATGAAACTAATTTTATAACCCATATTTATGTTTTGTTGCGTTATAATTTTGAAAAACTTCATCAGCAGTGACACCTCGGTTATATATTAAAACAGAACCGATATTTCCTATAAAGCCACCTACACTTGATCTGGCATCACCTAG
>CALPLN020000153.1 GCA_943324415.2 Sediminibacterium ginsengisoli
ATTCAAAGAAAACACGCACCATTTGGAAAAACCACTTGTTATCGTTCGGACGCTGCTTACTAGATTGGTTTTCATCGTATTTGCTCAAGCCAAATAAGCCTGCCATATTTCCCCCTCTAACCGCAATCTCTAGATAACCCGCCGAATTGAACCAGGCCATCTTGTCGGCTACGGGCACAGAACCATAGTTCTGACTAAGGGTTTCAATGGTTTCGTTTCGGGTAAATACAATCTTAAAGGCCCTTCCTTTCGCGTGGAAATCAAACTCTTCCTTACGAATATTCACCACCACATTTTCAAATTGGTCGATGAATAAGATTTGCCCCTCCATCCAATCTGGCCCTAAAGTTGGTTGCATTGGGTAGATTTCCTGGATGGTATCTGTTGGCTCACCTGCTTCCACTAAACTTCCAGAAGCAAAAAAATACGCAATAGCCTCCACCATACGCTCCGTCATCTGAATGAATGTGCCAGCACCTTTGCAATCAATTCTGACAATTTCTTTAGGCTTCAATCCTAGCATCATGGTCAAAAATCCATTATCAGGTGTGATAAAATAATGCCCGTTATACTGTGCAAATAATAAATGATCTGCTGGATGTTGGAACGCATTGACCATCACTACATGCACTGTTCCTGCAGGATAATACTTTGCTGCATTGTTGAAAATATAGGCCCCTTGCTGGTAATTCTTGCTCGATAAATAATGTGTGATATCCGAAATGATGCAACCTGGGATAGTTGACAATATCTGCCCTTTAACAGCGCCAATGATGAAATCCTCTTGGCCAATATCCGATGTTAAAGTTATTAATGGCATATTAAAACAATAACGTAATTATGCGTCAGTTATTATGCCTACGCACTAATTTTTATATGAAAATCAATGAATTAAATCAGCGTCAATTATTTAATCAGTTGTCCATTTTTAAAGAAGAAATTAAACGTCAACTTATCGGCCAACCCAGGGAAAAATTTATTCATAAATACTGCGCGCTTCCCGGTAAAAGTGAGTACCAAAGTACGTTTACGCTTTTGGATAGCATGAATGATATGTCCAGCACACTCCTCGGAAGTCATCATTGCGCCTTCGTCCATCGGTGACTCCCCTTGCGCTTTTGCATCTTTATTCAAAGCCGCATTGCGGATATTAGAACTCGTAAATCCAGGACACACCCACATCACATGTGTTCCAGTATGTAATAATTCGGTTTTTATGGCTTCCAGCCAGCCATTTAAGGCATATTTAGACGCAGAATAACCGCTCCTACCTGGCAAACCACGATAGCCTGCAATGGAAGACACTCCAACAATGACCCCTTTTTGCTTTAAAACAGCCGGTAAAGCCGCCTTTGTTGTATAGACCGTACCCCAGAAATTAATATCCATCACTTGCTTCAACGTTTCGGTAGTTGTCTCCGTGATTAACGCCCTCATACTGATTCCCGCATTGTTGATCAACACGTCAATTTGACCCCAAGTGGCAACTACATCGGCAATAAATTGTTCACATTCGTCCTCCTTACTTACATCCACCGCTTTTAAAAATAAAGGCGCGCCTGGGTGTTGCACTGTCAATAAATGTAATTTGTCTTGACTTCTTCCACAAGTAGCCACTCTTGATCCCATCGCTAGAAATTGCGCTACCAAGGCTTTTCCGATCCCATCCGACCCACCTGTTATGACGATTACTTTATCTTTGAATGCTGACATAGAAATGTGTTTGTACAAAAGTAATTGTTATTTGAAGATGAATTACTTAGGAGCAATTTTGCTCGAAAATAAAGTTGCCTTTTTATTTGGTTTATTTCAATTTATCCTTATTTTTGCACTCCTCAAAAGGGAAAAGGGTCAGAATTGGTAGCTCAGTTGGTAGAGCAATACACTTTTAATGTATGGGCCCTGGGTTCGAGTCCCAGCCAGTTCACAAAGCTCCGACGCAAGTCGGGGCTTTTTTGTTTTAAGGCTGCGACGGGAGCTCGCTCACGTAAGCAGACGAGAAGCAAAAAAGCAACCAGAACACGAAGTGTTTTGGTTAGGAGTTTTGAGTAAGGACGCCATTTAGGGAAGTCGGCGGAACGAAGTGGAGCCGACAATCCCATTAGTATATAATAGAAATGGGATTATCCATCCCTATTGACAATCATTCATAATGATTAAACATTTTCAAGTCTTCAATGTTATTATAGTATGAAAATATTTTACCTATTCTTGGCTTTAGCTTTTATTTTTATTGTGTTTCAATCGTTTAGAAAATTTACATCGTCAAGCATTGAAACCCAGAAGTATAGGGTGGTTAAAAAGGAAGAGGGCTTTGAAATACGATTTTACCCCAAGGCAACCTTTGCAACTATTCGCTCTAATGGAACGAACTACAAACAAGTAGCAAGTAGTGGATTTAGAAAGTTAGCAGGTTATATTTTTGGCGGTAATGATCAAAATAAAAGTATTTCCATGACAGCACCCGTGAGAATGGAGATGAGCGAAAAAGGGTCGGCTATGAGTTTTGTCATGCCAGAGCAATATGACATGGCTTCTTTACCTAAACCAAAAGATGCTTCTGTAGAAATTAAACAGTCAGAAGAAGTATATACTGCTGTGATTGCCTTCGGAGGGTATGCAAATGACGAAAAGATCAATGATTATACCAATAGATTAGTTGCCTTACTTCAGCAAAAGAACATTAAAATAACAGGAGGATTTATTTT
This sequence comes from Sediminibacterium ginsengisoli, assembly GCA_943324415.2. Taxonomy (GTDB): domain Bacteria; phylum Bacteroidota; class Bacteroidia; order Chitinophagales; family Chitinophagaceae; genus Sediminibacterium; species Sediminibacterium ginsengisoli_C. Next base: position 2,709 of record CALPLN020000153.1, read on the forward strand.
CTTAGGCTACAATGCGCCTTATGAATTTATTGGGCGTAAAAACGAAATCTCTATTCCAATTGAATGGAAGGAGTAATTCATTTTGTAAGTTCTGCTCAATTTTGCCCAAATGGGTCTGCTTTTTGAGAAAACTCATATATTTATTATTATGAGAAAGACCTTCCTAATTTGCATTAGCTGCTTACTAATTCAATCCTGCTCAAAAAGTGATATTACGACCCCAACAGGGTCCCAAAAGCCAAACCCGCCAGCATCAACAACTCAAGTAGTCACATCCACTGAAAAATTAGACGCCAGGATCGTCAATACCCTCTCTTTAAGTGAATCTATCAATCGCGGACTAACAGTATACACCAATTCATTAGATGACAAAGGGGATGCTTGCATGCATTGTCATGTCTCAAAAGATGGTTATGATATTGCTTTGTTTAATAATACTGATTCGATTCCATTTATGAATAGAGTTTTTCATCGAGCATTGAAACATGTTTCAACAGATGATGCGATTCATGTAATGAACTACATCAAGAGTTTAACTAAAACAATAGTCATTCCAAGAAATTCCACCAAAGATGTTTACCAACCAGGATCAGCAGTAGTCACAGAGAGTCAATTTGCAAATTCAATAGGACTTGGAAATGCAAGCTATTCCTTTAATCAGATTGATGCATGGGATTTTACACAAATCAAAGTGCCCATTACCTTACCAGGCTGGGTAGATACATCTACCATTATTGACATCTTGCCAGAAAAGCCAATTCAGCTTTTGAAAAATAACAACCCAATAGTAAAAGCTGCTTACCAACAATATTTAAGCAATCCTTCAGACGAAAATTTTGTACGATTTAAAAGAGTCATTTTTAACACCTTAACAGCAGGAGAAAAACATCCGGGTGAACATGGCTACAATGATTTCAAAGAATCCTACAATACCATGAAATGGCTATCAAGCGCTTACATACAACATGTCATAAGATATAAAAACAATCAATTTGGCCCTTTTAACATCTTTGTTGACGGAAGGAATTCTGACAATATTTATGAGTCAGTTCTTGATCCAATTTGGTTTGCAGGTGATATCGCCCGAAGAAGTTTGGAGAACGGTAGCGTATCGACACAATTACAAGACAGAGATGAGATCAGATCCACTTGGCTTTACCTTGGATGGATAGGTAACTATGGAAAAACTGCCAATTTCGAGTCCAAATACATATCTGATGCCCTAATGAGTAAAAACTTTCAGTTCCTAACTCAGGCGGTGATCATGAAATCTTTGATCAATAGGCCTAATAATGTTCAAGCTTTATATGATGATGTAAGGTCTGCAGGAAAATTTATTGAACCTAGTACAGGCAACTTTGACAAGTGCTTGGATTTCATGTTAAGCTATATCATCAATAAGCAAAATACAAACTACCAATCTACCGTAGTTACAGGAGATGACAAGAAATGGTCACTTGAAGATCTTATATCTGCAAAAAGTGATATTGAAAAAAAAGCAGGCAGTGCTAAGAATACACTGATCAATAAAATAGACCAAATAATCGCATCTGTAAATGCAATGTAAAAGAAAATTCATATAAATTAGTACTTGAAAATCCTATTGATTTAAAACACGAATACACTATGAAAAAGATCCTATTTCTATTTACATTGATAGTGACTGCTCAATCTGTAATTGCACAAAAAGATGCAGACCAAATTTTAGGAACATGGCAAACTGGATCTGGCAATGCTAGAGTAGAAATCTATAAAAATGCGAATAACTTTCAGGGTAAAATCATTTGGCTGAGTGAGCCGATAGATCCA
>CALPLN020000154.1 GCA_943324415.2 Sediminibacterium ginsengisoli
ATCTGCACAATCCAATATCGACCCCAATGCCCCATTCCTAAAAGATAAAAACATTCCAAAATTTACCTTAAATCTAACGACTGGTAAATCCTTTAGCAATACCCAGATTCCAAAAACTAGATATACTTGTATTATCATATTTAGCCCAGACTGTTCTCATTGTCAAGAAGAAGCAGCTGAATTAACAAAAAATGCAGACCAATTCAAGTCGGTCTTCTTTATTTGGAATAGCTACAAGGAAATGAATGAAATCAAGGCATTTGCTACTAAATATGGTTTGGACAAGCAATCCAATGTCATAGTTGGAAGAGACCCTGAATTTTCAATTCCTGTATTCTTTAGACCACGAATGACCCCATTTGTGGCCATTTATGACAAAGGTCAGTTGTTAAAAGTATTTGAACAAGGGGTTAAAGTTCCTGAATTACTTAAAATTATAGGAGGCAAATAACTAACTTTGCCCCGATTAAATCAAGTTCAAAATTTAAATTAAAAGATATGAAAATTACCGTTGTTGGTGCTGGTGCAGTTGGAGCTACATGTGCAGATAATATTGCACGTAAAGAATTGGCTTCAGAATTAGTATTGCTAGATATTAAAGAAGGCTTTGCAGAAGGCAAGGCGCAGGACATGATGCAGACAGCTGCATTATTGGGTTTTGATACACGCATCAGCGGTAGTACCAATGACTATACCAAAACTGCTAACTCAGACGTGGTAGTGATCACTTCTGGCTTACCACGTAAACCAGGAATGACAAGAGAAGAATTGATTGGCACCAATGCAGGCATCGTGAAAGGTGTTTGTGAGAATGTCTTAAAGCATTCACCAAATGCGATTATTATTGTGATCAGCAACCCTATGGATACAATGACTTACTTAGCAATGCAATCAACTGGTTTGCCAAAAAATAGAATCATTGGCATGGGCGGTACATTAGATAGCGCTCGTTTTAAATATCAATTAAGTACCCATTTAAACTGCAGCCCTGCAGACTTAAATGCAATCGTAGTAGGTGGACATGGAGATACAACTATGATTCCTTTGGTAAAGCATGCTACTTGGAATAGTATTCCAGTAACAAAATTCTTAACTGAAGAACAACAACAGCAAATCATTAACGACACCATGGTAGGTGGTGCTACATTGACTAAATTATTAGGCACATCTGCTTGGTATGCACCAGGTGCAGCAGGAGCAGCTTTAGTTGAAAGCATCGTGCGTGATGAAAAGAAATTATTCACTTGTTGCGTAAGCTTAAACGGCGAGTATGGACAAAACGATATCTGTTTAGGCGTACCTGTTGTCATTGGCAAGAACGGATGGGAGAAGATTGTTGAAATGGATTTATCAGCAGACGAACAAGCAGCATTCAACAAGAGTGCAGATGCCGTTAGAAACATGAACGACGTATTGAAGACTTTGTAATCATCTATATGATCTAATATAAAATAAAGCCTCGCATTGCGGGGCTTTATGCATTTAAATAATAACTAGATATAAACATACTACTATTAAAATTGAAAGTAAAGTAACTAGTAATTCAGCTAATACGTTCTTTTTTAATTTAATAGCTTGTATCAACCTATCGAATTTAAAAAAAAGAAGTATTGAAAATATGGCCATAAAATAAAAAGGCATAAATTAATTATTTGATTCGTGAGCAATACAAATACCAAAAGTAACTACTGCGATAGCAACACCGACTGGCCCGAGAAATCTCTTTGCAATTGTACTGAAAGCTTTTGACATAGCAGCAGATGTCCATGCAGCATAACTTGAAGCGTCAAGGGCATAAATTACATCTGCCCCAAGAGCGTTTAATACACAATCAAGAACATCATTAGCATCTATTTTCATTACTTGTTTTGCATTTAATGCATGAGATTTTGTGATTGATAATTTATTGTCAACTTTAAAACTATTTTCGTTGTATTTGGAATTTAAATTATCGTCTGGGGCATATAGACCACCAAATGCTATTTTAGAACTAAGATCATCTAATGATATTGAATTTATTTTAGCAAGCTTAGATGAGTAATCAATTAGCGGATTTGTCGCATTTAAAATTTTATTTTGTTGAGTTATTGGTAGTCCAATTTTCCCTGAGATTAATTCCATTTTGTATTCAGATAAGCTTATGTCTTTTGGCTTTGATTCATTCAAGATTAAATCAAATTGTTTGTTAATATCTCTTAGCATTATGTAATATGCCTTTTGAGATAATATTTCAACATTAGGTTTAAAATTTTCGTCTTCTTTTTGACAAGAAAATAAAAACAGTGTTATGAAAATTAAAAATGATTTTTTCATAAATTATATTTTTTTGATTTACTTATTAAAAGTACACGCATAAAGCATTCAAAAATCATGAGAAAAAAAGCTTACGGATATTTCCACATGCTACTTAGAATATATACTAAGTATAACGATAAGATGTAGTTATACTATTGACTATTAAAAATTAGCTTTACATTTATTCAAACAGCAACTCTGGAAAAAGAGCAACAACATATTATATCTAAAGCAATTGGAACAGTCTTGAAACACGCCAGAATGAATGCGTCAATTTCAATTGCCAAAATCTCAAATGATTTAAAAATAAATCCATCGACTATAGTGAGTATTGAAGACGGCAAACATCAAACAAGTTTTTATATTATTTATGGTATCATGGCTTACCTCAAAATAGACTCGAAATTATTATTCGATCAAATTGAAATTGCACTAAAAGAAAAGAGATAAAAAAATACTAAGCTTCTTTATAATACCCAATCGCCTTATCTGCGATGGCTTGTAAGTCTTGTTTTTTCATGCATGCAAAATGTCCTTGAGGGCATTGCTTGGTTCCGTAATTAGAACAGGGCTGGCATGGAAGCTTTGGCACGATTGCATTATAATACCATTCTGTATGAATTGAATCTGTAGGGTAATAAGGTTCCACTTGTAATGCTGGAGAAGTAGCACCCCAGATAGCTACCGTTTTTTTATGAAAAGCACATGCAATGTATAAAAACCCTGTATCGTGCGAAATGACTGTTTTGGCGTTTTTGACCAACAAGGCAGATTCATGTAAATTGAACTGTCCACATGCATTGTGAATTTTTATGGGATTCGCTGACGCCACTGCATCACCCTCTGCCTGATCTTCCTTCCCTCCTATTAATACAATTGGATAAGGGATTTTATGACATAGTGCTTGCAGTTCAGCCACAGGCAATTTCTTACTAGCATAGGAGGCGCCAATTACCAATGCAATATAACCAGACTGAAAAGCCGCCGGCAAGGCATTTGATTTTAGGGATACCGTCTCTGGAATAAAATAATCCAACCCTTTTCCATCATTCACCACGCCTAAATTGGCTACTGCATCTAAAGAACGATCTACAATATGCCTTGATGGCATAAAGTTAAGATGCAGTTTAGTGAGCAGGAATTTTTGAATAGTTAGTTTCTGATAAGCTAAACAAGGAACACCCAATGCTTTTTGGATTCGATAAGTTCTGAAATTTTGATGCAGGTCAATGATATAATCAAATTGAAATGCCTTTAATTCCTTGATGGTTGCATTCAAATCTTTATCGAAGTAATGAAATTGATCTATGTATGGATTGGCGTAAGTGACTGCCTTCATAGATGCTTTAGTCAAAAAATGTATGGCTACTCCTGGAATCTGTTGCTTTGCACAACGGATGGCAGGTGTTGTGAATACGATATCACCTATGGAAGAAAAACGAATAAATAATAAGCGCATAGGTGTAACAGATTATGGCAATGGATTGTCATGCTCAAAATAATCCAAGTCCTTATGATATGTTTCTTCTGTAAATACAAATGCAATCAAAGTGATTCCCATCACTATTGTTCCCGTGACTATCCCGCTTTGAACAATCGTCCATCCCATTGATTTTTGTAAAATATCTAAAAATAAAAAGTTAATCAATGGTAAAGCGCCACGGACCATATTGGGGATCGTAGTTGCGGCTGTCGCTCTCAAGTTGGTGCCAAATTGTTCTGCCGCCATTTGATTGAAGATGGCCCAATAACCTGTACTAAAACCTAAGAATGTACAAATGGCATACATCCTACTATCGCTATTATTAAAGGCGCTAAAAAATAAGACCATCCCAACAATGCTAATCAGATAAAATAAAAGCAATGCTTTTTTTCTGCTTTTAAAATATTGACTCACCCAGCCAATTAATAAATCGCCCACTGCAATACCGATATAGGCGAACATCACAGACCTTCCAGAATCTATTAAATTAGCTCCATATAAACCTGTTGCAAACTTATTGCTATAATTCACCATCACGCCTATTACAAACCAAGTTGGAAGACCTATTAAAATGGCTTTAATGTATTTTGAAAATCGTTTATAAGAACTAAAAAATAGGAGAAAATTTCCCTTGTTGACATTCGCCAATTTAGCAGATTCAAACATGAAA
>CALPLN020000155.1 GCA_943324415.2 Sediminibacterium ginsengisoli
GATTGCACGTATCAACGCAGCAGTAAGAGAAGAAGGGTTGACTTACAGCCAGTTCATTAACTTGTTAGCTAAGAAAGGTTCTGATTTGAACCGTAAAGTATTGGCTGATATGGCAATGAATGAGCCAGAAACTTTCAAAAAGATTGTACAATCAGTTAAATAAGGATGAGGGCTTTTATACAAGATAAAGCCTGATACTTATTTCGCTCATCGTTTTTAAAATACCTCCAAAATTGGGGGTATTTTTTTTGCCCTATATATCCTAGCAAAGAACTATTTTTGTGGTCTTATTATAACAAGTAACAACCCAAGTCTCCTCCATGAACAATACCTACACTTCTCTGGTAAAACAAACATTCCATTTTCCTCAAGAAGGATTTAACAAAAATGAAAATGGTTACCTAGAATTTAATGGACTAGATTTAAAAGCGATTATCGAAAAACACGGTACGCCTTTAAAGCTCACTTATTTGCCAAAAATTGGTATGCAAATCAACAAGGCAAAAAAGATGTTTGCAGATGCTTTCAAAAAACACAAATACGAAGGGGAGTATTTTTATTGTTATTGTACAAAAAGTTCACATTTTTCTTTTATAGTGGAAGAGGCCTTGTCGCATAATGTGCATTTGGAAACTTCTTTTGCATATGATATTGAAATCATCAATCAATTGTATAGAAGAAGAAAAATCAACAAAGATATTTTTATCATTTGCAATGGATTTAAGCAAAAGACCTATACAAGTAGAATTACAAAATTGATCAATACTGGATTCAAAAACGTAATTCCAATTTTGGATAATGTAGAGGAATTACAGTTTTACAAGCGCAATGCAAAAGTGCCATTTAGATTAGGTATCCGTGTTGCAGCAGAGGAAGAGCCAAGTTTTCCATTTTACACGTCACGCCTTGGAATCCGTGCAAAAGATATTCTAGAATTTTATGTAGATGAGATTGAAGGATATGAGGACAAGTTCCAATTGAAGATGTTGCATATCTTTTTGAACAAAGGCATTAAAGATGATATTTATTATTGGTCTGAGTTGAATAAGATCATCAACCTGTATTGTCAATTAAAAAAGATCTGTCCTGAATTAGATTCAATCAATATTGGCGGAGGCTTTCCAATCAAGCACTCATTAGGTTTTGAATATGATTATCAATTCATCATCAATGAGATTGTGTCAAATATCAAGAAGGCATGTAATAAAGCAAAAGTGCCAATGCCAAATATCTACACTGAGTTTGGAAGCTATACAGTAGGAGAGAGCATGGCGCATATTTATAAAGTACTTGCCGAGAAAAAACAAAATGACAGAGAGTGTTGGTATATGATTGATTCGTCTTTCATCACCACGCTTCCAGATACTTGGGGTATTGGAGAAAAATTCTTGATGCTCCCAGTGAATAAGTGGGAAAATGATTACCAAAGGGTGGTCTTAGGAGGAATCACATGCGATAGCCATGACTATTATGATTCAGAGGAGCATATCAATGAGGTATTCTTGCCAAAGTTAAAGGACGATACGATGGAAGATAAAGAGGAAGAAAATAAAGAACCATTGTATGTTGGCTTCTTTCATACCGGCGCATATCAAGATCAAATTAGTGGCTATGGTGGAATCAAACACTGTTTAATTCCATCTCCTAAACACGTTATTGTAGAAATGGATGAGAAGACAGGTAAGTTGGTAGATTGGGTTTATGCGAAAGAACAATCTGCACAATCCATGTTAAAAATTCTAGGTTATTTGAGATAAATTTTTGAATTGGATATAAGGCTGTATTTTATCCAAAAGGATGATTTTAGGAACGCTCCGAAGCTAATTCGGGGCTTTTTTTGTGCTTTTAGGGGGTAAATGTTCCCATTTCGCAAAATTGTACGCCATTATGTCTTGTTATTGAATTGTTAATTGTCATAATGGCTTGAAAACAAATTTGTAAGTGATTTTTAAAATACCTAATTTTGATTCAAATAGAAGAAGATATGTACCCTGCAGAGATAGTATTACCAATGAAAGCTGAGTTAGTAGATAATGGATTTATGGACTTAACAACAGCTGCTGAAGTTGAAAATGTGGTGAATGCTACTGGTACAACAATGGTTGTAATCAATTCGGTTTGTGGTTGTGCTGCTGGTGCTTGTAGACCAGGTGTTTTGATGGCAGTAGCAAATGCAACAAAAAAACCAGATCATATTACAACTGCATTTGCAGGATTCGATATCGAGGCTGTCAATCAAGTAAGAGCATTACATATGCCTTATCCACCTTCTTCACCTGCAATTGCTTTGTTTAAAGACGGCAAATTGGTGAGTATGGTAGAAAGACATCAGATTGAAGGAAGCCCTGCTCAAGTGATCGCACAACACTTAATTTCTTTGTTCAACGAACATTGTAATTAATAAATATATTGAACGCTTTTTGTTTTTAGATGGGTTAGTAATTACGGCCGCACTTTCTAGTGTGGCCATTTTTTTTGATGAATTATCACTTACTTTGCAGTAATTAAATAGCTATATGTATCCCAATTTATATTATCTCATAAAAGACTTTTTTGGTGTTGAAATCAATGCATTGAAATTGGTGAATTCTTTTGGATTTTTTGTGGCGCTAGCATTTGTGGCCTCCGGGTATGTTTTGTTTCTAGAATTAAAAAGAAAATCAGCTTTAGGGGAGTTCAGCTATACAGAAGAAAAAGAAATCATCGGGGCACCTGCAAGTAGTGGTGAATTATTAAGTGCAGGTTTTTTTGGCTTCTTATTTGGGTATAAATTAGTTGGTGCATTCTTGATTGCAGATGCATTAAACAATACGCAAGCATTTATTTTATCACTACAGGGTAGTATGGGTGCTGGTATATTGGTAGCAGCAATCATGGTGTATCTAAAATGGAAGGAAAAGGATAAAGTTAAATTGGCCAAGCCGGAAACCCATACAATACAGGTGTGGCCGCAGGATAGAGTAGGTGATATTGTTTTGCAAGCAGCACTTTGGGGATTTTTAGGAGCAAAGATTTTCCATAATTTAGAAAACTTAGAAGAATTTAGTAAAGACCCAATTGGTTCTTTGATTTCGTTTAGTGGATTGACTTTCTTTGGTGGTTTAATTGTAGCCACCATTGCAATCATTGTCTACTTAAAGAAGCAAAAAATTTCTGTAATACATTTTGCCGATGCCATGGCACCAACTATGCTTTTTGCTTATGCCGCTGGCAGAATCGGATGTCAAATTAGTGGAGATGGTGATTGGGGTATTGTCAATACAAATCCCAAACCCTTTGGATGGATACCAGATTGGGCATGGGCTTATCAATATCCTCACAATGTGGTGAATGAAGGGGTTGCTATTCCTGGATGTGTTGGTGCTTACTGTAATCAATTGCCATTACCTGTTTATCCAACTGCACTTTATGAGATTTTGGCCATGTTTATCTTGTTTGCCATCATGTGGAGTTTTAGAAAGAAGATTTCACAGCCTGGTATTCTAACTGGGGTCTATTTGATTTTTGCTGGTGCAGAACGCTTCTTAATCGAAAAGATCAGGGTAAATAATAAATATGATTTTCTTCCATTTCAACCAACTCAAGCCGAATTGATTGCGGTAATTTTGATGTTAGTTGGTGTGTTATTTTTACTCAAATCAAAAACCTGGTTTCAAAAAAATAGCTAACTCATTTTAATACCATTCAACTTTTTTAATTTTTAAATTTTTATTATGCCATCATTCGATATCGCAAGCTCAGTAGACGTTCAAGCATTAGACAACGCCATTAATGTGGTGAAAAAAGAAATCACCAATCGCTTTGATTTCAAAGGGATTCATGTTGTTATTGAACTAAATAAGAAAGACTACATGATTAAATTAGAATCAGATTCTGAGATGAAAGTGCAGCAAATGGTAGATGTACTTTTAAGTAGATCTATCAAACAAGGTATTGACGCAAATGCCTTTGATTTGTCAAAAGAGCCACAACCTAGCGGAAAGACCTTTAAACAAGATGTACCAGTTAGAAATGGCTTAAAGCAAGATGATGCAAAAAAGATCACTAAGTATATCAAAGACAAGGGATTAAAGGTACAAACCGCAATAATGGACGATATTATCAGGGTAACTGGTAAGAAAATTGATGATTTACAAGAAGTCATTACTGCTTGTAGAACCGAAAATTTTGGCGTTCCATTACAATATATCAATATGAAGTCCTAATATAGGGACTTCTAACCTTAAAAATTTGGCTAAAATGGCATTTTTGCCTATTTTTGCAACCTATTTTATAATTGTCACGGCAAAAACCGTGCAGCCTTAAACATCATAATATGAAACAAGGTATCCATCCAGAAGCTTATCGCTTTGTAGTTTTTAAAGACATGAGTAACGGAACTGCTTTTTTAAGCAAATCTGCTGCAGTAACTAAAGAAACCATTTTGTTCGAAGAC
>CALPLN020000156.1 GCA_943324415.2 Sediminibacterium ginsengisoli
GATATTTTGGTGCGTCGTGCACGTATGCAAGTCATGAACCCTTGTTGTGTGCCTGGAACTGACCACGCTTCTATTGCGACTGAGGCAAAAGTTGTGGCGATGCTAAGAGAAAGAGGGATTGCTAAATCATCTTTAAGCAGAGAAGAGTTCTTGAGCTATGCTTGGGAATGGAAAGAAAAATACGGAGGAATCATTTTACAGCAGTTAAGAAAGATGGGCTGTAGTTTGGATTGGGAAAGAACTTCTTTCACCATGGATCCTGACTATTATGAAACAGTGATCAAAGTATTCATCGACTTATACAAGAAGGGTAAAATTTATCGTGGCAAGAGAATGATCAACTGGGACGTGAAGGCCAAAACAGCATTGAGTGATGAAGAAGTCATTCATAAAGAAGTCAATGGTAAGATGTACCATATCAGGTACAAATTAGATTTACCTGGGGAGGAATATATCACAATCGCAACAGTAAGACCTGAAACTATTTTTGGCGATACTGCCATTTGCGTGCATCCTAAAGATCCTAGATATACCCATTTAGTGGGCAAGCATGCTTTTGTGCCAATGATCAACAGACGCATCCCCATTATCGCAGATGATTATATTGAGATTGAATTTGGCACTGGTGCTCTGAAAGTAACGCCAGCACACGATATCAATGACTTCCAGTTAGGTCAAAAGCATGGACTCGAAGTGATTGATACCATGAACGACGATGGTACCATGAACGATGCTGCGCCAATGTATATTGGTAAAGACAGAATAGAAGTTAGAAAAATAATCGCAGCAGATTTAGAAGTTGCAGGAAATTTAGTGAAGATAGAAGACTATGTGAATCAGGTTGGATTTAGTGAAAGAACAGATGCCATTGTGGAACCAAGATTGAGTTTGCAATGGTGGGTAGATATGAAACAATTGGCCGAACCTGCTTTAGAAAAAGTGATGTCGGATGAGATTCATTTTCATCCTGCTAAATTTAAAAATGTCTACCGTCATTGGATGGAAAATATTAAGGACTGGTGCATTAGTAGACAATTATGGTGGGGCCACAGAATACCAGCATGGTATGACAAAGAAGGCAATGTCTATGTAGAAGCGAGTCTTGAAAAAGTGTATACTACTTATCCAGAAACAGTTGGCAAGGAATTGTATCAAGATGCAGATTGTTTGGATACTTGGTTTAGTAGTTGGTTATGGCCTATCGAGGTGTTTAAAGGCATGTCCAATCCAAACAATGCAGAAATTAATTATTACTACCCTACTAGCACTTTAGTAACTGCTCCAGAAATTATTTTCTTCTGGGTAGCTAGGATGATTATGGCAGGCGAAGAATACATGGGGAAGATTCCTGTTAAGGATGTGTACTTCACAGGTATTGTGCGTGACAAACAAGGAAGAAAGATGAGTAAGAGCTTGGGTAACTCCCCAGACTTACTTGGATTAATAGATCAATATGGCGCAGATGCAGTTCGTTTCGGTATCATGATCGCCTCTCCTGCTGGAAATGATTTGTTATTTGATGAATCCACTTTAGAGCAAGGAAGAAACTTCAATAGTAAACTTTGGAATGCAACCAAACTATTGAAAATGTGGGAGCCACGTCAAAGTAAAGAAGGTGCTATCCCTGAGGATGCAGCTTTTGCGATGGATTGGTTCCAAGCAAAACTAAGTGCAACACAAATAGAGGTGGGTGAAATGCTTAAAACATTCAGATTAAGTGAAGCATTGAAAACCATCTACGGATTAATTTGGGATGACTATTGCAGTTGGTATTTGGAGTGGATCAAGCCAGGCTTTGAACAACCGATTCATGCGACTGTTTTTGAAAAGAGCATTGAATTCTACGATGCTTTATTACAATTACTGCATCCATTCATGCCATTTATTACAGAAGAAATTCACCATACACTAAAAACACAAACAGAAGATTTATGTGTGAAAGAATTGGTTCCTTTTGAGAAAGTAGATGAAGCAGTATTACATGCTGGCTTACTTTTAAAGAATGTCATCTCTACTTTGCGTGACGCGAGAAACAAAAATCAAATCAAACCTAAGGACGCTATTGATTTGCACATACAATCAGATAACAATGCAGCCTATCAACGCATTCAGAATATTTTAGCAAAACAAATCAATGCTAAAACAATTGCATACACGAATGCTGCTATTGGATCAAGTATTGTTGTGGCTTTAGAAAAAGATAAATTTTATCTAGTAGCGGATCAAGCAATTGACACAGTTAGCTTAAAAGAAAATTTATTAAAAGATTTAGCGCACCAAAAAGGATTCTTAGAAAGTGTAGAGAAGAAATTAGCCAACGAGAAATTTGTACAAAATGCAAAACCAGAAGTGATTGTAATTGAACAAAAGAAGAAGGCTGATGCCTTGGCTAGAATTCAAACCATCGAAGAAAGTTTAGCCCAATTATAATTTAACAACCCTTTTTATTGAGTCTCCCTATGGGGACTCAATCATTTTAGCCCGAATGAACATGAATCATCTTGAAATTAGAGTCGCTACTGTAGCAGATTTCAATTTAATCCGCTCTATCTCGGAGCGCACTTGGCCTAGCACTTATGGACATATTATTTCGAAAGAACAGATTGACTTCATGTTAGATTGGATGTATTGCGATGCTGCATTAGCGGAGCAATTTGAAAAAGGACATCAATTTTTTATATCCAATTTAAACGGAACAGATATTGGGTTTTGTTCTGTCAGTGCAGAAGCAGAAAACGCTACAAAGCAAAATCAACAAAAAGCCTTCAAGCTTAATAAACTGTATGTCCTACCTACTGCACATGGGACTGGTTCTGGAAAAGCATTATTAAATAAAGCAATTGAAGTTGCAAAAATAGCAGCAGCTAGTTCCTTGTTTTTACAAGTGAACAAACACAATAATGCTTATACCTTTTATCTTAAAAACGGATTTGTAAAAGAAGCTGAACAGAAATTTGATATTGGCAATGGATTCTTTATGGACGACTACGTTATGCGATTGATATTCTAAACCAAGATATGGGTTTGCTTCACCACCCCCATGATAAAGACACTCTGAACTTGACCAATATTTTCGGCCTGGCTTAATTTATTGACATGGAAATGATAATAGCTATTCATATCCTCTGCTACAATCTTTAACATAAAATCAAATTCTCCAGAGATACTATAACATTCTACTACTTCGGGCAATTCGTTGATGAGTTTAATAAATTGTGTTCCGGATTTTTTACTATGCTGATTCAAAGAAACGTAGCAAATTACCATGAGCCCTTTTTTGATTTTTGCACCATCCACCAAGGTGGCATATTGTTTGATTACACCAGAAGCCTCTAATCTTTTAATCCTTTCATGTACTGGCGTGGTACTTAATTGCACCGACTCTGCAATCTCACGAACACTCATCCTTGCATTGTTTTGCAGAAGCCTTAGAATGGCTAAATCTTTCACATCTAAAGGCACTGTATTTTGAGCGGGTTGCTGGATGCTATTCAAGTTTGAATCTTGTGTCATAGCCGAATCCCCTATTTGAGTCTTATTTTTCATATCAAAAAAGCATTAATAAGTATAAAAATAGTATTATTTAGACTATTCAACTATATTTTAGATATATTTTATTATTTTATCCTACAAAACTACCTTTACACTCTAAATTATTAAATATGTCAGGTTTACAAAACATTGATTTTAGCCTACCTTATAAAGTAGCAGATATTACCCTTGCAGAATGGGGACGTAAAGAGATTCGTTTAGCAGAAGCAGAAATGCCAGGCTTGATGAGTATCCGTGAAGAATATGGTCCTAGTCAACCATTAAAAGGCGCGCGTATTGCTGGTTGTTTACACATGACCATTCAAACAGCTGTTTTGATCGAAACTTTAACTGCATTAGGTGCAGAAGTAAAGTGGAGTTCTTGTAATATCTTCTCTACACAGGACCAAGCTGCTGCTGCTATTGCTGCAACAGGTGTGGGTGTATTTGCATGGAAAGGTCAAAGCGTTGAAGAAGGAGACTGGTGTATTGAGCAAACATTATTTTTCGGTGGCGAAGATCGCCCATTGAATATGATCTTAGATGACGGTGGTGATTTAACAAATATGGTATTGGATAAATATCCTCAGTTTGTTGCTGGCATCAAAGGTTTGAGCGAAGAAACAACAACAGGTGTTCACCGTTTATATGAGCGTATGGCTAAAGGCACTTTGCCAATGCCAGCAATCAACGTGAACGATTCAGTAACTAAATCTAAATTCGATAACAAATATGGTTGTCAAGAATCATTGGTAGATGCGATTCGTCGTGCAACTGATGTAATGATGGCTGGTAAGGTTGCAGTGGTTGGTTCTTACGGTGACGTAGGAAAAGGTTCTGCCGCTTCTTTACGTGGTGCAGGTTGCCGTGTAATTGTAACTGAGATCGA
>CALPLN020000157.1 GCA_943324415.2 Sediminibacterium ginsengisoli
GTGATGCTAATTAAGTGTTCATAATAGAAACCATATTGCATATACAATTCGATCATTTTATCAAACAAAGACTTACCCTTGCTTTTTTCATAAGCAGCCATTTCACACAATAAGGCCACAGCACTAATCGCATCTTTATCCCTAATTTGATCTCCAATCATTAAGCCAAAACTCTCTTCTCCTCCAATAATATACTGCTCTTTACCCTCTTTTTCTTTAATCAATTCGGCAATCCACTTGAACCCTGTCAAGACATTGTAACAAGCCACCTTATTTTGTCTTGCCACCTCATTGATCATTTCTGTAGTCACAATGGTAGTAATGACCATGTCATTCGGCTGCGCAATCCCTTTTGCTCTTCTGGCTTCCATCATATAAGCAAATGCCAAGACTGCAGTTTGATTGCCATTCATCAATACCCACTCTCCTTTGTGATTTTTGACACCAATGCCCACTCTATCCGCATCTGGATCGGTTCCTAAAAGAATATCTGCATCCATTGCTTTTGCTTTTGCAAGGCCAATACTCATCGTTTCACTCTCTTCTGGATTAGGATATGCCACAGTTGGGAAATTGCCATCTGGTATAGCTTGTTCCTCCACAATATGTACGTTCTTAAAACCATAAGCTTCCAACACTTTTGGAACCAATGTGATACCAGTACCATGAATTGGAGTATATACAATTTTCAAATCGCTTTGCGTTGCAATCACTTCTGGATACACACTCAAAGAGGTTAGCATTTTAATATATGCCTCATCCATAGCAACCCCAATCAATTCAATCAATGCGTCACCACCATTCCATTTTACTTCCTCTAATGACTGAATCGCCTCTACTTCTGTAATCACATTTTTATCATGAGGTGGCACCAATTGTCCGCCATCATTCCAATAGGCTTTATAGCCATTGTATTCTTTAGGATTGTGTGAAGCAGTACAAACAACGCCTCCTTTACATTGTAGATTACGAATCGCAAAGCTTAATTCTGGTGTTGGTCTCAGTGCTTCAAATAAATACACTTTGATGCCATTGGCCGCAAAAACCTGGGCAGTCGTTTCTGCTAAAAATCTTGAATTATTACGACTATCATGGCCCACAGCTACTGCAATGGATTCATTGGGATAGGTTTTTAATAAATAATTAGAAAACCCTTGGGTTGCCATACCAATGGTGTATTTATTGACCCTATTGGTACCCACACCCATAATACCCCTTAATCCTCCTGTACCAAACTCAAGATTTTTATAAAATGCATCTTGCAAAACTTCGGGATGATTGGCCTGTAAAGACAAGATTTCCTCCTTTGTGGCTGCATCGAAATTGCCGGATAACCAGCTTGCAATTTTTTGATCTATCGCTTGACTCATAATGGAACTATTTAAAATACTAGAGAATAGCGGCAAATTAAATAATTCTGCTTAAAAAAGCCCATAAAATCAACATTAGTTTCCTTGCCTACTGTGTATTATTTGAGGGTATTTTAAGTACGAGACTACAAGAAATGGAGTAAATTCGTGTCTCAGTCAAAATGCCTTTAACCATGGAATACATTAGCGGAATAATTTTTCTTATCCTATCGGTCATTGCTTTTTACAGTTTTGCTAAAAAGTTGCTTACAATAAAAAGGAATATCCATCTTGGCAGACAAGTTGAGTTGAACGATCAGCCTCTTGAAAGATGGAAGAATGTATTTTTTTTAGCATTGGGGCAAAAGAAAATGTTTAAAAATATTCCTGTCGCACTTTTGCACTTAATACTCTATGTTGGATTCATCATCATCAATATTGAATTACTTGAAATTATTGTAGACGGAGTTTTTGGTACACATCGATTTTTTGAGCCCTACCTTGGCATACTTTACCCTGTCTTGATCAATAGTTTTGAAGTCTTAGCCGCATTGGTGTTCATCGCTTGCATCATTTTCTTATCAAGAAGAAATATCATTCGATTGAAAAGATTTATCAGCAATGATCTGACAGGCTGGCCAAAAACAGATGCCAATTTAATTTTAATCATAGAAATTGTTTTGATGGGCTTATTCTTGACGATGAATGCTGCCGATCCTTCCGCTAATTTCATGATCTCTTCTGCTATCAAACCCTTGTTGTCTAATTTGAACGAACATCAATTACATGCCATTGAGCAATCAGCATGGTGGATACATATTTTAGGCATTTATGGCTTTATGAACTATCTGCCTTACTCTAAACATTTACATATAGTCCTGGCCTTCCCAAATGCCTATTATGCTTCTTTAGAACCAAAAGGCAAGATGCACAATATGGTTTCCATACAGAACGAAGTATTGTATGCCATGCAGCCAGAACTAGCTCCTACGAATGTAGCGGCACCTGAAAAATTTGGCGCTAAAGATGTGATGGATTTAAGTTGGAAAAATTTAATGGACGCATACAGTTGTACTGAATGTGGCAGATGCAGTGCTGCTTGCCCAGCAAATAGCACAGGCAAGTTATTAAGTCCTAGAAAAATCATGATGGATACAAGAGATCGTCTTGAAATTGTTGGTAAAAATATTGACAAAAATGGACAATTTGTTGACGATGGGAAGACCCTCTTAAACGATCACATTACAGTCGAGGAACTAAGAGCTTGCACCACATGTAATGCTTGTGTAGAAGAATGTCCAGTAAGCATTTCTCCTTTAGACATCATATTAGAATTAAGAAGATCATTGATCATGGAAGATAGCAATGCCCCTTCCGAATGGAATGGCATGTTTAGTAATATAGAAAACAATTTTGCTCCATGGAAATTCGCTCCTGACGATAGAGACGCATGGACAAAGCAATCTTAAAATAAAGTAATTATGAAAGTATCAACAATGGCAGAAATGATGGCTGCTGGCACCAAACCAGAAGTGTTATTTTGGGTAGGTTGTGCTGGTAGTTTTGACCAAAGAGCTCAAAAAATCACAAAAGCATTTGCCACTATTCTAGATAAAGCTGGAGTTGTTTATGCCATATTGGGAAAAGAAGAAGCTTGCACTGGAGATCCTGCCAGACGAGCTGGCAATGAGTTCATGTTTCAAATGATGGCGTATCAAAATATTCAAGTGATGAACGCTTATGAAATTAAAAAGATTGTCACCACTTGCCCGCATTGCTTCAATACCTTGAAAAATGAATACCCCGCTTTAGGTGGTAATTACGATGTGATTCACCATACGCAGTTTCTACAAGAATTAATTGAAAATGGCAAGATCAAAATTTCCGATAGCAATGAATGGAAAGGCAAGACAATTACCTACCACGACAGTTGTTATTTAGGAAGATCAAATGATATCTATGAAGCACCTAGGAAAGTTTTGGAGTCGCTAGATGTTGAACTAAAAGAAATGCGCAGATGCAAATCCAAAGGACTTTGTTGCGGCGCTGGAGGTGCGCAAATGTTCAAAGAGGAAGAGAAAGGAACTTCTAGGATCAATATGGAACGAGCAGACGAAGCAATTGAAACAAAAGCAGATTTTGTAGCAAGTGCCTGTCCATTTTGTAATACGATGATGACTGATGGCATTAAAAACAGAGATGAAGAAGTAAAAACAGAAGTATTAGACATTGCCGAAATCATTGCGAAAGCAATACAATAAAATTTTTATGGTTGACTTACCTACTATACTCCCAAAGAATTTCGATCCCTCATCAAGGGTTTGGGTGTACCAATCCAATAGAACATTTACCATGGGTGAAATTTTCGAATTGGAGCCATTGCTAGAAAACTTCGTAGACGACTGGAAAAGTCATGGCGCAAAAGTGAAGGGCTATGCCACAGTTTTATATGGTCAATTTATCCTTATCATGGCCGACGAATCTGCCACTACTGTTGGTGGATGTAGTACGGACAGTTCTGTTCATGTGATTAAAGCAATTGAGCAATTAACTGGAGTGCAAATGTTCAACAGGACACTTTTAGCCTTTTTTATTAAAGATAAAGTGCAAACCATTCCACAAGCCCAACTGAATTATGCCCTTGAAAATGGCTTATTACAAATGGATACGCTTTACTTTAACAATTTAGTGAACACAAAAGCAACCCTTGAAACAGATTGGTTACAACCTATTTCAAAAAGTTGGCTTGCTAAATCCATTAACGTTAAATAAATCAAGATGGCAGATTATATCGTGTATGCTATCCCTAATTGCAATACAGTTAAAAAGGGATTGGACTGGATGAAGGCGAATAAGCTACCTTATAGTTTTCATGATTACAAAAAACAAGGTGTCACAATTGCTCAATTAACCAATTGGTGCAAGCAAGTTGGATGGGAAGCATTGATCAATAAGAAAGGAACTACATGGAAATTACTAGGACCTGAATTACAGGCGACAATTACCAATCAAAAAGCGGCAATCGCATTGATGGCAGAAAAAACATCCATTATA
>CALPLN020000158.1 GCA_943324415.2 Sediminibacterium ginsengisoli
CAATCTGATCTACCCCCTGCTAGAAAGCTATGCCGATTTTTATCAACTATTTCTAAATGAAAATAAGGCCGAGTATACCCGAGCTTATCCTGCCTTTGAACAGAGGATCCAATTATTAGAAGCGGGTCCAAAACAGTCTCCATACCACCTTTATAGTATCGCTTTAGGGCATCTACATAAATCGCTGATTGCGATCCGATTTAATAAAAATCTTGAGGCTGCATTGGATTTTAGAAAAGCATTTCTGCTTTTTAAAGAAAACAAAAAGGCCTACCCCAATTTTAGTCCCAACGATGTCTATCTGGGATTAATGACCACCGTGATTGGGACCATTCCAAAAGGGTACCAATGGATGGCGAATATTTTAGGGATGACAGGGAAAATTACAGAAGGCAATGCACTCGTCTTAAAATACATCAATAGCAAAGACGCATTTTCTACCCAATGCCGTAACGAAGCGCTTTTTGTTTACCCTTACCTCGTCATGAATTTTGAAGGCAATAAGAAAAAGACTTTTGATTTCATTGAAAAAACAGACTACGATTATACCAACAATCACCTGCATGCCTATATGGCGACCAATTTGTACTTGAACAACCAGCAATCACAAAAAGCATTGCAAATTGCGTCCAATATCAATCCTGCGAACACCTATTTAGACCTCCCCTTTTGGCAGCTAGAAATGGGTTATGCCTATTTGAATGATTTAAAATTAGATGCCGCTAAAACTGCTTTGCAAAATTTCATTGGAAGTTTTAAGGGGCAATTTTATGTAAAAGATGCCTATGAAAAATTAAGCTGGATTGCCTACATACAAGGAGACCAAGCCAAGGCCAATACCTACCGTAAGAATGTACTTACAAGCGGCAATGAGGTCACGGACGCAGATAAACAAGCATTGCAAAATGCCAAGAAAGGAACATGGCCTCATCCTATTTTATTAAGGGCTCGATTACTTAGTGACGGAGGATATCAGCAACAAGCTTTGGGGATTTTAGCTGGCAAAACCAGTAAAGATTTTGATAAAGATGCCGATAAAACAGAATTTGCTTACCGACTTGGTCGCATTTATGACCTTGCAGGTCAACCGGATCAAGCCATTCAATTTTACAAATCCGCCATTGAAAAAGGGGCCGATCAACCTGAATACTTTGCAGCTAGAGCAGCAGTCCAAATTGGATTGATTTATGAACAAAAAGGGAATCCAAATTTAGCGATCACCTTTTTTAACACCTGCTTAGAAATGAAAAACCACGCTTTTAAAAATTCCTTGGACCAAAAAGCAAAAACAGGGATTCAGCGTTGTTTGAGGAAATAAAATTGGGTGTATATTGCAGTGCCTCATGCTTACACATTTAGACATACAGAACTATATTTTAATCGACGAATTACAGATTAATTTATCCAGCCAACTCTCTGTGATTACAGGTGAGACAGGTGCTGGTAAAAGTATCATTATGGGTGCACTTGGTTTGATTCTAGGTGACAGAGCAGATAGCAGTGTTTGCCGCAATCCTGAAAAAAAATGTGTAATTGAGGGGACCTTCACCCTCTCCAATAAAAACAATTATGCTGCTTTTTTTGAAGCGAATGATTTAGACCTTGCTGACGAATTAATCATTCGAAGAGAAATCAATGCGCAAGGAAAGTCTCGGGCTTTCATCAACGATACCCCTATTAATCTGGGAGAACTTAGACAGCTGACTTCACAATTGGTGGATCTACATCAACAATTTGACACCCTTACATTGGGTGATATGGAATTCCAAAGAACCGTCTTAGATGCGTTAGCAAATGTGCACAAGGATCTTGACGCCTATCAAACTAGTTTCTTTCAATGGAAGGCAGATAGTAAGCATTTGAGTGAATTGATTGCACAAAAAGAAAACTTTGACCAAACAGTTGCTTATAAATCTCATTTATTAGAAGAACTTACTTCACTTGATTTACAAGACAACGAATTAGAGCAATTGGAGATTGATGTAAAATTCATGGAAAATGCGGCTGAAATTAAAGCACAACTTGCACAAAGTGTCCATGCATTAGATGAATCAGATCAACCTATTTTGCAACAAATAAAACAGATCGCGCATAACCTAGAAAGTATTGCAAAATACCAGAACGATTTTGATCCCCTTTTAGAAAGATTAAAAGCAGCTCAAATAGAATTAGCAGATATTGCTAGTGAACTTACAATTTGGCAGGATAAAATCGATTTTGATGCTGCAAAAATTACCACAATACAAGAAAGGTTATCTCAAGGGTATCATTTACAGAAAAAACATAAAGTACAATCTACCAATGCACTACTAGAGATTCAACAAACATTGTCAAAAGATCTGGAAGAAGTTTTACATATAGATGAAGCCATTGAGACGTATACCAAAAAAGTAGCGACTGCCGAAAAAGCATTAACGGAACTTGCTGCTCATTTAAGCGACAAACGAAACAAACAAGCTGCTCCTTTTGCTAAACAAGTGAACCATTTGTTGCATCAAGTAGGCATGCCCAATGCACAATTAAAAGTACAGCTGGATAAAGTGCCATTCAATCAATACGGAATTGATAAAATTGATTTCCTTTTTGATGCCAACAATACGGACAAATTCGAACCCATTAAAAAAGTGGCTAGCGGTGGTGAATTGAGCAGATTGATGTTATGTATTAAATCATTGGTTGGAAAATCGATTGATTTACCTACGATGATCTTTGATGAAATTGATTCTGGTATTTCTGGCGAACCTGCTAAACAGGTTGGTTTATTATTACAAGAATTAGGACAAGCACGTCAGGTGCTTTGTATCACCCACCAACCTCAAATTGCGGCTAAAGGTCAGTCACATTTATATGTCTATAAAGCCCAAGAAGGCAATACAACACACACACATGTTCGAATATTAGCAACAGATGAACGCGTAATACATATTGCTCGTATGATTGGCGGTGATCCTCCCACTAAGGCGGCGATGGAACATGCACAAGAATTACTTTCTTAGCCTATATTAAGCCGACCGAATGGCTATTTTATAGGATATTATAATTATTTTTACAAGAATTAAATAAACCCATAAAGATGGCATACAATTTATTAAAAGGTAAGAGAGGCATTATTACAGGCGCTTTAGACAGCAATTCTATCGCATGGAAAGTGGCAGAACAAGCACATGCCGAAGGTGCTACATTCGTATTAACCAATGCTCCTATCGCTATGCGTATGGGCGAGATCAATGTATTGGCAGAAAAAACCAACTCAAAAATTATTCCAGCAGATGCGACGAACGTAGATGAATTAACCAATTTATTTACACAGTCTCAAGAAATATTAGGTGGCAAAATCGATTTCGTTTTACATTCTATTGGCATGAGTGTCAATATTAGAAAAAACATCCCTTATCCATCTTTGAACTATGACTACTATGCAAAAGGTGTAGATGTTTCTGCGATGTCTTTACATAAAATGTTAAGTGTTGCTTACAACATGGATGCATTAAATGAACACGCGAGTGTAGTTGCTTTGACTTATGCAGCTGCTCAAAGAACTTACCCATTCTATACAGACATGGCGGATATTAAGGCATTGTTAGAATCGATTGCACGTAGCTTCGGTTACCATTATGGTTTAAAGAATAAAGTACGTGTAAATACCGTATCTCAATCTCCAACTAAAACAACTGCAGGAACTGGTATTAAAGGATTCGGTGATTTTTACGATTACGCAGATGCGATTGCTCCATTAGGCAATGCAACAGCAGAAGATTGTGCGAATTACTGTATCACTTTGTTCTCTGACTTAACTAAGATGGTGACCATGCAGAACTTATTCCATGATGGCGGTTATTCAACAACTGGTGTAAGTGATTTAGTCATGCAAAAAGCTGGAATTACTCAAGGTTAGTCTTTAACTAGGCAAAATCAACCCAAATAAAATGAGCGACAAACAAATCAACCCAAAATTAGTAGAAGCGATTGGCTACTTTGGATCACTACTAAGTTGTATTACATTTATACCACAGGTCTACTTAACTTGGCAAACTAAAAATGTTGAAAGCCTTAGCCTTCTGATGATTTTGATCGTAAACTTTAGTTGTATCGTTTGGTTAACCTACGCCTATTTAATAAAAAGTAAGCCAGTACTTGTAGCCAATACCATTGTATTGACTTTGAGTTTAATGTTACTTTATTTTAAATTGACTTTCTAAAAAGCATATTTAAAAGAGATCTAAATATAAAAAGAGCCAACACATTAGACTGCCCCCAAAAAGTTAGACACTTAATGGGGGCATTTTTATGTTAAAACGAAACAAATACGACTACAAGTTTAGACTTGAATGTGTAGAACTAGTAGTTAAAAAGAGACAAGCAACAATTAGAGTAGCTAAAGAAAAAGGTATAC
>CALPLN020000159.1 GCA_943324415.2 Sediminibacterium ginsengisoli
CCTTAATCTTGATTTTTAATACCTGCCATTACTTCCTGCGCTAGATTGCTAAATGCATCTGCAGAGAAATCCTCAAAGAGCTGTTTATAAGTGCTTGCATCCCAAATTTCAAAACGATCCAATGCTGCCGCTAAAACAATTTCTTTACCAGGTAATGCAAACTCTCTTAAAGTCGGTGGCAATAACAAACGTCCTGCGCTATCCAACTCAACTTCGGTTGCACCACCCAAGAACTGACGACGGAATTGTCTCACTTTGGGATCAAAGTCATTCAATTGGCTAATTCTGTCCAAAATCGCTTGCCAGCTTTTTAACGGATAAAGTGTCAAACACTTTTCGAATCCTCTACTAACGATAAAGCGCGTCTCCCCTTCTGCCAGTTGCTTTTTCAAGCTGCCTGGAACTAGGAAACGCCCTTTTGCGTCTATAGTTGATTGATATTCTCCGTGAAAACCTTGCATTTGTTAATAATTTGGTCTTTATTTTACCACTTGTTCACACAAAATAACACTTTTTACCACTTTTATAGGCCAAATAGACCCTTCTAGTTTTCCACAAGTAATAAACCAAGCCGAAAGCCTTGACACCATTAAGTTTCAACGGATTTACATGAACTTTTAAGATTTTACGATGTGAAGACCTGTGGATAACCCATTTTTTAGGGTTTATAAGCTGTGAATCCACTGGAATCTATGGCAAGTCAATGGGTTTTGCTATTTTTGCGGAATGAAAATGGATGTTTTTGACTACGAATTGCCCGACGAACGAATTGCTTATACCCCTGCAGGTAAAAGATCAGATAGTAAACTATTGGTCTGGGATGAAACTATTATAGCAGAGGCGCAATACAAGGATATTGCCAACCACATTCCAAAAGATCATAGTTTATTCTTTAACAATAGCAAAGTCATTGCCGCTAGGATTTTAT
This sequence comes from Sediminibacterium ginsengisoli, assembly GCA_943324415.2. Lineage (GTDB taxonomy): Bacteria > Bacteroidota > Bacteroidia > Chitinophagales > Chitinophagaceae > Sediminibacterium > Sediminibacterium ginsengisoli_C. The sequence goes on from CALPLN020000159.1 coordinate 929, forward strand.
TTGAAAAATCAATCGGGACAATTGATACTGAAAAGCCATTAGAAACTATCACATCAACAAGTAGACAAAATAAAATAGAAATTTTTTGTCTAGAACCAACTGCTGCATATACACCTGTTCAATTAGCAATGCAAGCGACAAATAAAGTACAATGGAAGTGTTTAGTTGGTGGGGCTAAAAAATGGAAGTCCCCCTATTTAGAAAAAAAATTATTATACGAAAATAATACCCTCCATTTAGTAGCAAAAAAAATAGCCCAAGAAGAGGGACATTTTATAATTGAGTTTTCTTGGGATCATCCAAGTATTGTATTTTCTGAAATTATTGCATTGGTTGGACAGATTCCCTTGCCTCCATATATTCAAAGAGTTGCTAACGAAACAGACAAGGATCGCTACCAAACAACCTATGCCATTGCAGAAGGATCAGTAGCAGCGCCTACAGCTGGATTGCACTTTGATGAAATTGTATTTAATGCATTAGCTGCGAAAGGAATAGATAAAAAATTCATCACGCTGCATGTAGGCGCAGGAACATTTATGCCAGTTAAAGTTGAGGATTACCATGATCATTTAATGCATGCAGAATTTATTGATGTGCCTATTGAAACCATCGATTACTTAGCCAATAGTTCAAATAAAGTGATTGCGGTTGGTACCACTTCACTAAGGACTCTTGAATCATTGTATTGGTTAGCGATTAAAATAAAACAAGGTCCTGAAATAGACATGAACGAGTTGAACTTGCTTCAATGGGACGCCTATACTTTAGATGCAGCGGATACAAGCGTGCATGAGGCGATGGGCTTTTTAAAGGGCTGGATGATTGAGAAAAAATTAAGTACCATTATAGCCACTACTCAATTGATGGTAAAGCCTGGTTATCGTTTTAAGATTTGCAATGGACTAATTACTAATTTTCATCAACCAAAGTCAACGCTATTGTTGATCATTGCTGCAATTGCAGGAGATGAATGGAAAAACGTATATCAACATGCACTTGCTAATGAATACAGATTCCTGAGTTATGGAGATGGCTGCTTATTTTGGATGCACCATCGGTAGTGTGATTTCTACTTTAGTGCCTTTATCCAATTCACTTGTAACCTGAATATTGCCTTTGTGCATATCAATTACCCAGCGAACATAACTCATGCCTAAACCAAATCCTTTTACATTGTGGATGTTTCCCGCATGAGCGCGATAGAACTTTTCAAAAATATGTTTCACTGTATCAGATGTCATTCCAATGCCTTTATCCTCAATCGTAATGATGATTTTATTGGAGACTGTCTTTGTTTTGATCGTAATATCTATTTCAGATTTAGCATACTTAATCGCATTATCGATTAAATTAGATAAGACATGTAAAAAGTATTCTTCATCAATCCAGATCTCAGAAGGTACTGCCTCAAATTCTGTATGAACCGCAGAAGGCTTCGCTTCTAATTGTAATTTAAAACTATCGATCACACCTTGAATAAGATCGTGGATATTCACCAACTGCCTATTGATATCATATTCTTTTTTCTCTAGCTGCGCCGCCTGTAAAATAGTTTCTACATGTTTGTTCATGCGTACGTTTTCCTCTTTAATAATCGAACTAAAATAATCGACTGATTTTACATCCGCTTGTACTTTACTTGACTTAAGCGCATCCACAGCAAGTGATATCGTTGCCAATGGTGTCTTGAGCTCATGGGTCATATTGTTGATGAAATCACTTTTGATCTCACTCAATTTTTTTTGCTTTATCAATGATCTTATTGTAATTAAGAACGCTGCTAATACAATGATGATGAACAACACTGCTCCAAATACAACCCATTGTAATGTTTTAAATAAATAGGCATTTACATTAGGCACAATGATAATCAAGGTTTCAAAAGGACCGGTTGTTTCTAGTATTTCTTGAGGAATAATGGATACCCTTGCTTGCACTGTATTCACATCATCTACAAATACATCTTCGAATTTTTTACTTTTTGTTTCTACATATCCTTTTTTATCCTGCAAAGCAAACTCATAAGATAAATCTTGTAACCCATATTTAGCCATGGCTTCTTTCAGCCTTTTATCTAAATCCTGAAAACTATACAAGTCGGACAAAGTAGCCTCCTCAAAGCTATGCGAATGTCCTCCCCCAGATAGACTCAATGATTTTTTGGGGAAATGAAATGCCAATCCACCATTTAATTTTTTTCCTAAATCAGTAGAGACAATGACTCCGGCCTGATTTACTTTTTCAATCAATTGATTTTTTTGCAATAAAAATAAACCCTGCAACCAAGTTATTTGGATAAACAATATCCCTAGGATAGATAATCCAATCAATGTAAATAAAAAAGGGAATGTTTTCTTCATAATCTATACAATAGAATCTGGCTTCATTTGCCTACGTGAATATATAAAAAAATCCCTCTCGATAAGTCGAGAGGGATTCCTATAGTTGATAATTTTTTGTTATTGTGTGTTCTCTTATAAGACACCTTCTACCAGAACAGTGGCTTTGTTATCCATCACTTCCACAAATCCGCCTTGTATTGCATAAGTTTCGGATGAAGCACCTTTTTGAAGGACTTTTACATTGCCGATACCTAATGCACTCACCAATGGAGCGTGCTTGTCTAAGATCTCGAATAAACCATCTACACCAGGTAACTGTACTCCTTGTACATTTCCACTAAACAACTTCTTCTCTGGTGTTAATATTTCTAATAACATGAACGGAATTTTAATTTATTAAGCTTGAGCCATCATTTTCTTTCCTTTCTCAATCGCATCTTCTAATGTACCAACTAAGTTAAATGCCGCTTCTGGATACTCGTCTACTTGACCATCCATAATTGCATTAAAACCTCTGATGGTATCATCGATAGAAACGAATACACCTTTCAAACCTGTAAATTGTTCTGCAACGTGGAAAGGTTGAGATAAGAAACGTTGAACACGACGAGCGCGTGATACAACCAATTTGTCTTCGTCACTTAATTCATCCATACCTAGGATCGCAATGATATCTTGTAATTCCTTATAACGTTGTAAGATCATTTTTACTTTCTGTGCAGTATCATAGTGCGCATCGCCTACAATTGCTTTAGTTAAGATTCTTGAAGTTGAATCCAATGGATCCACCGCAGGATAGATTCCTAAATCGGCAATCTTACGTGACAATACTGTTGTTGCATCTAAGTGAGCGAAAGTTGTTGCAGGAGCTGGATCCGTTAAGTCATCCGCTGGAACGTATACCGCTTGAACTGAAGTAATAGAACCATTCTTAGTAGAAGTGATACGCTCTTGCATCAATCCCATCTCAGTTGCCAATGTTGGTTGGTAACCTACCGCAGATGGCATACGACCTA
>CALPLN020000160.1 GCA_943324415.2 Sediminibacterium ginsengisoli
AAATACGAAACAAACTGTTGTCAATACTCTTGGCATATAAACTTAAGTCACTTAAATCGGCACAAATAAAACTAAGGTTTGCTTTCTCTGGATCTACTTTTTTGATGGCACAAATTTTCTCAATAGCATCATGTTTAAAAATGGAACAGCCCAATCCATAAATAGTATCTGTGGGATACGCAATGATACCGCCAGATTGAAGACAATCCACTACCATAGAAAGTTGTCTAGGCTGCGGATGTGTGGGATGAATTTGTATTAGCATAAAAACAGAGGTACCTATGCCTCATTTGATTGTCCTAAAAATAGGTTTAATTTGGTAAAACGACATTATGTTTCCAATCATCTACTTAGAAGAAAAAATATTGATCCGAAACGCAGTGGTAGGAAGTATCGAACAACAGGGAGACTGTAAAGTCATTTACCATACAGGGTCTATGGAAGCAATGCAAGCGTATCTTGAAAATGTAAAAGAAACCATCTCACTCTGTATTTTATCCGACAGCTATGGACACCAAAGTTTACTTAAAATCATACAAGCAGTACGTGCAAAAAATAGTTACACTTATATTTTACTAAAGTCCAATGAAAAACAAATTAACTCCATTTGTTATTTAATGAAACATGGGCTCAATGGTCTTTTTTTCACAGATGAACCCCTGATTGATCTTAAGCAATGTGTGTTAAGAAAAACCAAGTTTAATTTATCTGCAGACAAGTGCAAACTCATCACAAAAAATGTGTTGCAAGGCATTGATATCAAGGCGTTGAATTACAATAAAAATCCATTGACAGCAAATGAAGTACAATTTATACAAGCCTGTACCAAGGATTATAGTTATGAGGAGATTGCGACTTACCTACAAAAAAGTGTGTATACCATTTACGGCTATAGAGATCGGATCTTTAAAAAGTTGGAAGTAAAACAAAGGACCGCCATGGTGATGACAGCCCTTAAAAGAAATTATATCGATCTGTGAAATTATAGAATCTCCCAAGTTTCTTTACCACGAATTAATTTATCTAAATCACCCATGCCTTTGCTGGTCATCGCTTCTTCTACTTGCAAAGCCATCATATCTTCATAACAAGGACGGTCAGTAGAATAGAATACACCAAAAGGACGAGGGAAATACGCAGCAACTTCGCTAGGGTTATCAAACAAACGCACTAATACTTGTGCTTTATAAAAATCTTTTTCGTCGTGGATCCATAAATCATCTGCACTGTATTTTTCACCAATCGTAACTACTTCTGGACGCAATCCATCAAAACGAATACCCATTTCATTGTTCGCACCAAAAGTCAATGGCTTCCCTTGCTCCACAAATAAAGCGTGTAAAGGCTTAGATGCTTTTTCTGTGAAAATTTCAAAAGCACCGTCATTGAATATATTACAGTTCTGATAAATCTCCAGGAAGGAAGATCCTTTATGTTGTTGCGCGCGCGTAATCATTGCTTGTAAATGTTTAGGATCACGATCCATACTACGAGCAATAAAACTTGCATCCGCACCCAAAGCTAAAGCAGCAGGATTAAAAGGATGATCAATGCTACCCATTGGTGTACTCTTAGTGATCTTATTCAATTCAGAAGTGGGAGAGTACTGCCCTTTGGTTAAACCATAAATTTGGTTATTGAATACTAAAAAGTTCACATCAAAATTTCTTCTCAACATGTGGATGGTATGGTTACCACCAATACTTAATGCGTCACCATCACCCGCCACTATCCAAACACTTAATTCTGGACGCGCAGATTTCAATCCACTCGCAATCGCAGTTGCACGACCGTGGATGGAGTGCATCCCAAAAGTATTCATGTAATAAGGGAAACGACTACTACAACCAATACCACTAATGATCACAATATTTTCCTTAGGCACACCAATGGTTGGCATGACTTTTTGCACTTGTGCTAAAATAGAGTAATCACCACAACCAGGGCACCAACGCACTTCTTGATCTGTCGCAAAATCTTTTGCGGTTAAAGGAGCTGCTTGCGGAAGTATTGTTTCAGTAGACATAGTCAAATATTAGGATGCAAAATTACTAAAAATAGCTCGTTTCTTATTTTAAAAGCCGCTTATTTCACCTTTCTACCCTTCCAGGAATAGGTTTTAAGCTGTCCAAATAGGCCGGCCGCGATATTATAGACAATATGGATGGGCTGATAAAATGGGAAAAAGCGAAGTTCCGGCTTCATCTTAAAAAATCCAGCCACAGGATCCAAGAAAAACAATTCAAAGAAGGTTTTAAAAGCCAACGCTATAATCAGGGTGCTCCAACTACCGAATAAGGCCAAGAGTAAAAAACTCAAATTAAAAAGATACACCAAGGTTAAGACCACCGTAATGGAACGATCGTCATAGTATCTCGCTTTGCTCGCCCAACGAATTCTTTGCATGATAAAGCCTTTCCAGGTATCCATTGCAGCAGTTAATACAATGGCATCGGAATGAAATAAATACCCCACAGGCTTGTGTAAAGTCTGTTTCATTTTATGCATTAAAAACATGTCATCCCCACTCGCAATATGGTCGACACCTTGGTAACCACCTACTGCAATAAACGCAGCTTTTTCAAAACCTAAATTAGCACCATTGCTCATAGAGTGTTTGCCAGCGCCCACTGCAGCGGCCGTGATACCTTGCAATGCCAAGAAATCCAATAACTGAAATTGATTTAAAATACCTGCAGTTTTAATGAACATCACGGGTGCGGCAACAAATGAAGGATGGTGTTCTTGGATATAGGCGTTGTACAAAAACAACCAACGAGCAGGAACAATACAATCTGCATCAGTAGTCAGTATCCAATCTCCTTTCGCCACAGACACCGCAATTTCAATTGCCTTCTTTTTATACGCCAAGGTCTCCCCTTCTTTACAATGATCCTTTAATTGCAACAAACGAACTTGAGGATATTGCTGGCTCAAAGCCTGAACAATAAAAGCCGTATCGTCTTCCGAAAAATCATCAATCACGATAATTTCAAAAGCATCGGCAGGATACTCCTGTGCCAAGACACTCTCCACGCAAGCCTTAATATTGGCCGCTTCGTTTCGGGCAGGAATGATCACCGTAAACTGAGTGCTAGCTTGATTCGGGCGAACCTGATCTATCTGATTCGATTGACTCAATTGAAATGGACGCATTTTACCAAACCAATAACGGTAGGCCAATAAAATACCAGCATACATGATCGTTAAAATAGCTACAGCCCAATCCAATAGATATACCATACCACAAAGTTAACGGGTAAATATTTGGTAGAATCCTTAAAAACGTTGTACTTTTGAATTAGTTGCATAACTAACTATATGCCAAACAACCAATTTAAACGAGGAGAACTATATAGCGTCATCAATGGCATGGCGACTACCGCTGTAGCCAGAAGGTTGCAGAAGAATTTCCGCAATGCAGGATTAGAAATCACCATAGAACAATGGTCGGTGTTGTATCATTTATGGAAGGAAGATGGATTGAGTCAACAAGAATTAGGCAACCGCACATTTAGAGATAAAGCAAGTATCACAAGGTTGATCGACAATATTGAAAAGTTAGGATTGGTAGAAAGAATCGCATCTAAGGAAGACCGCAGAGTGAACTTGGTCTATTTAACAGATGCCGCCAAACCCTTACAGGAAAAGACTTACGAGCTAGCGAATCAAACCATGCAGGAAGCATTACAAGGAATAAGTAAGGAAGAAATAGAGATTGTGAAGAATGTGTTTCAGCGCGTATACGAGAATAGTAAATAATTAAATTATATTTTATGGCAACTACAATCCAAGGTGGAGAGTGGATCATTAAGGAAGTGAAAGCAGCGGATGTTTTCATTCCAGAAGAATTCAACGAAGAGCAAATCATGGTGCGTGACATGTGTAGCCAATTTTTGGATACAGAAGTCTTACCAGTCGCAGACAGAATGGACAAACTAGAACCCGGTTTAATGCCAGGCTTATTGGAAAAAGCAGGCGAACAGGGCTTATTAGGCGTTTCTGTGCCAGAACAGTATGGCGGGATGGGTAAGGATTTTATCACGTCTACCCTAGTTGCGGAATATTTGGGCGGAGGTTATTCCTTCTCTGTAGCCAACGCAGCACATACAGGTATTGGTACATTACCCATTTTATATTTTGGTACCGAAGCACAAAGAACAAAATATGTACCCAAATTAGCAAGTGGTGAATTCAAAGGTTCTTATGGATTAACCGAACCAAATAGCGGATCAGATGCATTGAGTGCAAAGACCACTGCAAAATTATCTGCAGATGG
>CALPLN020000161.1 GCA_943324415.2 Sediminibacterium ginsengisoli
AGTTTATATTCTATAGTTATTCTGTGTTCTATATCTTGTAATAAAAAAGATCAAACTATTGGAATAAATTTTCAAAATGCAACTAAAGAAATATTGTTAAATTATTTAAATCAGCAAAAAATAATTGAATTAAAATCAAGCTTGTTCATTGACACTTTAATAAGTAAATCAGAATGGAGTAAAATCTCGGAGACATCCATATCCAAGGATGTAAAACTAATATATGTACCATTAAATTACAATAGAAATAGAATAGGCATGACCTTTTTGTACAATAATAATACGCAAAGCATTTATTATAGTTTAGTTACAGAAATGCCAAATAGTCAATCAAGTATTTCACAAACTAAAAACACTGCTTTCAATAAACCTACCAATGAAATTATTCATAATGATATAATTGCACCCATAGATATCATTGCAGGCTTTTATAAATATAAAATGAATGGATATACTGGCTCAATAAAGGCGTTTAGTTTGTCAAATAATTTTTTATGGGAATATGGGTATCAAAATGGCAATAGAAAATTTGAAAGATTAATTACAAGCTCGAATATTGTTTATCAATCAAATAAAACTACCCCAAAACAATCATACAGAGTTGGTTCTAACTTGGTCAAATCATCTGGCTGTACACTATATTATTTAGTGACATATTATGATGATGGGAGTATCGATAGGGAGTTTGTTGGATCACAATGTGACTATGGGAATGACTGTCAAACAACAATAGGAATTTCTGAAGGATCAGATATCATTAAAGTAAATTGTGTAGGTGGAGGTAGTGGTGGTGGATCCGGGAATGAAGATATTGCTAAAATCATTAATGATATTACCGATCCTTGTTTAAAAGCATTAATTTCAAGACTTCAATATGCTGATAAATTAACAAATATTATTGGAGGAATATTGCAAAATGTGTTTGGTAATAATGATAAAGTAATTCTTAATTTTAGTCAAGATGATAATCTTAAAAATAAAGAAGGAAAAGACACTTATGGTCAGTCCTATCGAGATAATAATGGAGTTTACCAAACAAAATTAAATGCAAGACTTTTAAATAATGATTTTTCAGAAGAACGACAAACTTTAACAATTATGCATGAGATTCTACATGATTATTTTTTTACTCAATTAAATATTTATCCAAATGATCATACCTTCATGTTAAAGTATATTTATCAAATGACAACATCACTTGAAGACTTATACCCACAATTGAGACAAAATCCTAATCTTGCTTTAGCCCTGGTTTTTGATGATTTGGAATCTTCTGTTTTTAGAGGTGATCCTAATCTTACTTTATTTGAACAAACTGCAAGTGGAAAAATTCCGCGTCAACTTTACGACGATGCTGTAGGTCGTTCTGTTTTTAAAAATATTACAACTTACCAAGAATTAGCAAATAAAGCAAAAGGAGCCCAATCAAATTTAGGAACAAAGCCATGCACAACTTTAAATAGTAATAATAATTAAATAATAATAGAGTTCTAAATTAAATTTTATACAAATGTGTAATAAACTAAAATTAATTATATTTTTCTACTTGATGTTGATAAGCTATCATTCAATTTCTCAAGAGCAAAAAAATGATTCAAGAGAAGTAGAAGAAATTAGGTTGATAATGAATAATATATTTAACAATAAAATTTATACTAGAACATTTTATTTTAAAGAGGTTACTTATGAACTGCCTTCGTATTTTACGAGTTATAATGATTACTATGAAATGTTAAAAAATTATAAAATATCGTCTAGGTTTGTCGTATCTAAACTTTTCAATTTAAATAAAAAAGATTGTGATAAATTAAATTATTCAATTTTGAATGACACTACTAAAGTTTATATTAAAAAAGAATGGTTTACCGAAGTTAATGTAAAAATTCTAACAGACTCGGTTACAAAATTCAAAACAGAAAGTTATACCAAATATATTAAACCAATTTTTTTCAGAAATAATACAAGATGCTTTATTGCAATTTATCATTCAAATTACATTAACTCCTTTTTTTTAAAGAAAAAATATAATAATTGGGTATTAGATCGACCATATATATTATTAACCGTTGATTGATTAATTTTTCATCATTCATGACGGGACAAGAAATAAAAAGGCCTCACATTACTGCGAGGCCTTTTTCGTACTTTATAACCCATCAACATTTTTATTTTAGGCCTTATGTTTTATGAAAGGCCTTTGTAATGACTATTCTGCTTCAGCAACCACTTCCTTTACTTCTGGAATCATACGCTTCATCATGCCTTCGATACCAGCTTTCAATGTAACCATTGAAGAAGGACATCCGCTACAAGAGCCTTGTAGCATCAGGTTGACGATACCGTCGTTATAACTTTTAAATTGTATTGCACCGCCATCCATTTCAACAGCGGGCTTTACATAATTTTCTAATAATTCTTTCACACGCTTTACAACATCATCATCATCAGCAGAAACCACATTGGTTGCCTCTTGTTTCATCTTCGCCACTTCATCTTCGTTGACAACGATACCACCCGCTTCAAGATATTCTTTCAAGAATGTTTTGATTGTAGGAATCACATCCTGCCAATCTTCGGTATCAGTTGTTTTAGTCAATGTCACAAAATTGCTAGCGATAAAAACACTTTTAATAAAAGGGAAGCTAAACAATTCTTTTGCCAAAGGAGAAGGGGTAGCCAAGGACTCTTCTGCTACATCTAAACTTTTGCCTGGGTACAATAACTTGTTCGCCACAAACTTCATAGTTTCTGGATTCGGTGTCATTTCTGTATAAATGCTCACGATGGTATTGCCTGTTGTAATCATAATCTGCTATTTTAATGGATCCGGTACAAAATTAATCAAATTGCACTGCTTGCTAGCCCAAGTAGGCTGATTCTCCCTTTATTTTTCCGATATCGAAAAATGAAGTCGCCTAATTGGGGATAATACTCAGTTTGGCATAGTTCAACATGATCTTTTTCTCTCCATTGTTGTCAAAAAGAATATTGGCAATTGGATTATGGGCCGAGCCTTCAATCGTTTTAATGATGCCAAAGCCAAATTTTTGGTGCTCTATTTTCATACCCTCTTCCAAGGCCGTTGGGTCGGCAGCTATGAAGTTGGTCGATGGAATATGATTTTTATTCAATGTACTTGGAGGTGTAACTGGCATATAGCTAGGCTTAGACGCAGCTGGTCCCTTTGGCTTAGATTCGTTCCAGTAGCCTGATTTGTTACCCCCATGCATTCTGTCGTAGGCGCTGCCCCAACCACTTGATTGGTTTCTGGCACCACCACCTGCACTCGATTTGTCTAATTTTTCCTCTGGCATTTCCTCAATGAACCTACTTGGGTCGTTTTGTACCAGTTGACCAAAGCGGTATCTTGAGTTGGCATAGCTTAACCATAAGTGTTTTTTTGCACGGGTTACGGCAACATAAAACAATCTACGCTCTTCTTCCAACTCCTCTCTTGTATTCACACTCATTCCACTAGGGAATAATGTTTCTTCTAATCCTACCACAAACACACAATCAAATTCCAAACCCTTGGCCGCGTGCACGGTCATTAGTTTAACCGTGTCTTCGTTCCCTGTATCATTGTCGGCATCGGTAATTAAAGTAATCTGTTGTAGATAAGAACCTAAACTCTTGTCCCCTAATTCACCATCATCATTGCTAGGGCTTTCAGTCCACTCTTTAATAGAGTTCAATAGTTCTTGTACGTTCTCATAACGCGCTAATCCTTCGGTAGACTTATCGTTGAAAAGTTCTTTAATGATATTGGTACTCTTACCTACTTGCACTGCTACATCGTAAGCATTGTTTTTGGTTAAGAGGTTTTGAAAATATTTCACCATGGTCACAAACTCTTCAATGGCATTGAGTGTGCCAGCTTTAAAACCAAACCCCTTTGCTTTTTCTAGTACTTCAAAAAAAGTAATATTTTGTTCACTTGCAATCACCAAACATTTTTCTACTGTTGTTTTACCAATCCCCCTCACAGGGTAATTGATGATTCTTTTTAATCCTTCTTCGTCTTTCGTGTTGGCGATAACGCGTAGGTAAGCAATAAAATCTTTAACTTCCTTTCTTTGATAGAAGCTAAGCCCACCATAGATCTTATA
>CALPLN020000162.1 GCA_943324415.2 Sediminibacterium ginsengisoli
AGGCGAATACAAGGTCAAAAAAGCGAAGAAATCCAAAGGAAAGGGTGGTAGTGGATTGTTTGTCTTAATCTTAATCATCATTTTCGTTGTACTCAGAAATGGACGAGGCGGCGGATCTAATATTGGCGGTGGCGGATTTAGCGATGTAGCCACAGGGATGCTACTTGGATCTTTACTAAGCGGCGGATCACGACACGGTGGTGGAGGATGGGGAGATAGCGGAGGTGGCGGCGGATTCGGTGGCTTTGGAGGTGGCAGCTCTGGCGGTGGTGGTGCAGGAGGAAGTTGGTAAATTAAATACAAAAGTTTTCAATATAAAGAAAGCCTCCAAATGGAGGCTTTCTTTATTAGGGGATGATGTTACATTTTAGGAAGTACGGAAGCCACAATGCTAACTAATTCAGTTTCGCCTTTTTGTTTTTTTGCTTTAAGGATATCTCCAAAAATCTTGACATTAAAGTAGGGATCAGACTGTACACGATAGCCCTGAGGAATGGCTTCTCTAAATTCAACAATCAAATCGATGCCTTTTTTAAACTTGACAGGATCGGTTGTTTTAATTAAGAGCTGGGCGAACGGGGCAGTCATTTCAAATTTATCAGTAGATTGAATATTTAACTTTGCATAATTATCTGCCACAAAATCAAATACCTGTTCGTCTCCATATTTTGTCAAGATCGTCGATACAACTGCATTCAATCTTTTCTTTAAACTCAAAGTAGAGAATTGTTTAGCGATGGCAATCGCTTTTGTACTATCTACAAGCTCTAAAGCGGCCAAAGCAGCTCCTGCAACAGTGTAAGACGAGTCATTGATCCACTTTTCGTACAAAGGTGTAAAGGCTGGCTTATTGATCTTGCTTAATACACTGATAGCGTCTTCTCTTACAGTACTTACTTTGTCTGCATCTGCAAGGCGGATCAATTCCTTTTCCAAAGCCGCATCAATTGCGCTAGGGTTGTAGCTATTGATAGCGATAGATCTAATCACATGAAAACTATCTTTGATAGCTGCTTCAATGATTGTTTTAGCTGCTGGGTTTTTTAAATTTGCGGAGGCTTCGTTCGCTGCTTCAAATCGGTCCATGAAATTGCGTGCGTGTTTAAATTGATACGCGTATTGTTCGATCGGCTTTGATTCATCTTTAGCCCATAATAAAATCTTATCATTGTCTACGTTCACGTTGTCTGGTGCGCTAGCGGCAGGAAAGTAAAAACTATCTATTTTATTTTTGCTCCAAACATCATAATGATTGCGATTGCCTTGCACATACACATCAATACCCACAGGCAAGGTAAATAGGTTGTTTTGCGTTTGGGTTTGTTGGATGGTCACCAATACTTTTTGTTGATCTGCTAGATATTTTTGTTGGATACGAACATAAGGATGGCCATTGCTAAAATACCATTGATTAAAGAACCAGTTCAAATCTTTCCCAGTTACCGCTTCAAAGGCCAATTTAAGTTTGATCGCAGAGCCATTTGAAAACTTGTTATCAGTTAAATATTGATTCAATGAAGCAAAAAATGCGTCATCACCCACAAAATGTCTTAACATATTTAAAATTCGTCCACCTTTTTGGTAGCTCACTAAATCAAATACATCTTCTTTGTCCTTATAAAAAAAGCGGACTAAATTCTTTTCAGCATCTGTAGGGCTGCTTAAGTAGTTGCGAAGGCCAATATAGTTCTCATAAGCACCTGCATCTTTACCTTGGCTATGCTCAAACCAAAGTGTTTGGCTATAATCTGCAAAGCTTTCATTGACGGTAATATTGCTCCAGCTTTCTGCTGTCACATAATCACCAAACCATTGATGAAACAATTCGTGCGCAATGGTACTTTCCCAGTTATTGCCATCAATCAGTTCTCGAGCATCTTGTTGTACGGCGTCGCTATGCAATGTAGCAGTTGTATTTTCCATTGCACCACTTACAAAATCTCTTCCGCTAATTTGAGCATATTTACTCCATGGGAAGGGTACACCTAATTTATTTTCAAAGCAAGCAATCATCTGTGGTGTATTGCCATAGATCTTCCTTGCTACTTTTTCATATTCTTTTTCTATATAGTAACTTACTTCCTTGCCCTTGTAAAAGTCTTTAACAATCGCATAATCGCCAATGCCTATAAAAAACAAATAAGGGGAGTGCGGCAGGTCCATCTTCCAAACATCTTCTCTAAATCCATTTTTTAAATCTGTTTGCTTTACCAATATACCATTGGATAAACTCACATATTTACTAGGGACAGTTAAATAAAATACCTGGGTTGTTTTTTGATTTGTTTTGTCAATCGTAGGGATCCAAACAGAACTAGCTTCGGTTTCTCCTTGAGTCCAAATTTGCGTTGGCTTGTTTTTGTCCGTACCAAGTGGATTGATAAAGTACATCCCCTTTGCATCTCGAATCGCATCACTTCCTACGCCCTTAGACTCATTAGGTCTTGCGATGTACTTGATATAAATCGTATAAGATTCTTTAGCAGTATAGGTTTTATCTAAATCAATATGCAATTGCAAGCTGTCATAATGGTAGGGTAGCTTTGTCTTTAAAGTACCTTTCATCATTGCAACTTCTTTAATGTCCATTGCTTTCGCATCCAACACCAATTTGTTGGTAGGGTAAAAATGAGGCTGCAATTTTAGCCATACTTCACCATTCATTTGGGACTTTTCATAATTAAAATTCGCAACCAATTTGGTATGCTTAAGATTATTTGTCTTGGTGGCGACTGCACGATAGGTTTGCTTCCAGCTACTATCAACTTGCTTACTAGCGTCTTGCGCTATTGCAGGGTTACTTAACGATTGAATGGCTAAACTGCATAGTAGGCTTAGTCCAATGAATAGATACTTCATATATATAATGTATAATTATTACCCTTAAAGTTATGAAGCGATTCTATTAAGATGTTCAAAATAGGGTAGAATCAAAAAAATTGTAGCTTAGAGGCTCAATTAAATGATGCATGGCCAGGTATTTTATAGAACTAAGTTATGATGGTGCGCTGTACGGAGGTTTCCAGATACAACAGAACAAAGCCACTATACAAGGGGAGCTTGAAAAAGCGATGGAGACATTATATAGAGCGCCATTAACTTTAACGGGTGCTTCAAGAACAGATGCAGGGGTGCATGCAAATCAGAATTTCTTACATTTTGATACTGATATTGCTATTTTGCCTAAGCATATCTATAATTTGAATGCCATTTTACCTAATAATATAGTAGTCAAAGCCATTTATCAAGTACCAAGTGAAGCGCATTGCCGATTTGATGCGATTAAAAGAGGCTATATATATAGACTACATACGCAAAAGAACCCTTTTTCAGAGGGTAGGTCCTGGTATTATCCATTTCCAGTTGACTTAAATCTAATGCAAGCCGCTGCTGATACCTTATTGAACTATACCGACTTCGAAAGCTTTTCTAAGAAAAATACAACTGTTAATACCTTCCAATGTAACATTACAAAGGCGAGTTGGACGATGGTTGGACCTGATATTAGATTCGAGATTCATTCTAATCGTTTCCTCAGAGGCATGATCCGTGGATTGGTAGGTACAATGATGCAAGTGGGAAGAGGTCATATTAGTATAGCAGAATGGCATGATATTGTCGCATCAAAGGATGAACAAAGGGTTGATTTCTCCACTCCAGCATATGGGCTCTATTTATCTGAGATCAACTACCCCAATTTCTTAAAAAAAATTGGATAACTAGAATCCTTTCTCCTATTGCTTTTTAGCGCATAACAGATAGATTATGAAGGCCTTGAACGAAAATTTTTTAAAAATAGTATACAATATATTTGGCTGGAATAAATAACTCCTTATCTTTGCCGCCCGTTAACGATGAAACATCAATAACAGAAGTTCTCTGAAGCAATTATAAAGCACAAATAAAGTTCAAAAAAACTTTAAAATTTATCCAACAAAATTTGGTGGTTAAAAAATGTAGCTCTATCTTTGCCGTCCCTCTTCAAAAAAGAGGCCAGTTCTTGAAATATTATCGGTCTTATTCTCTTAGTTATTTTGAAAAGTATTTTAAATAATTATTAAATAAAATTTGGCCAGTAAAAATATTGTG
>CALPLN020000163.1 GCA_943324415.2 Sediminibacterium ginsengisoli
TATATTTTTTGGGTTGTTTTAAGAAGTCTACAATCTCCATAACTTCTTCTTTTGCTTCTTCTAATCCTGCTACGTCTGCAAAAGTGATATTGACTTTAGTACCGCCTTTTTCAAATAAAGTTGCCTTGGATTTACCTACGTTGAAGATGCCACCTGGACCGCCGCCGCTTCCGCCAGCGCCACCGCCCATTTTACGCATCATCACCACCCAAATCACTACAATGATTAACATGGTGAAAATGGTATTCGCTATAGGTCCAAACCACTCACCTTCTTTGATGGTGTTTTGAGGTACTTCTTGAATGCCTTTTTGCTCATAGAA
Source organism: Sediminibacterium ginsengisoli (assembly GCA_943324415.2). GTDB lineage: Bacteria > Bacteroidota > Bacteroidia > Chitinophagales > Chitinophagaceae > Sediminibacterium > Sediminibacterium ginsengisoli_C. Next base: position 323 of record CALPLN020000163.1, read on the forward strand.
CTTTTGTAAACGTTCGTTGAAACTATTCCAATCGGTTACACTAAATTCAAATAAAGGAACCCCTTTAACTTTTGCTTTGTCTAATTTTTTCTTAAACTTCTGCACGTAGTAGTCCTTTTGAACACTATCAGCCTTTATGTAGACGCGAACGATTTCTTTGTTTTGAACAAGGTCAATACGCTCCACATCACCTCTCATTAACATCACTTGCTTGAACTCTTGTTCTGTAGTGGTGGTCAATTCGGGTGTCATTTGAAAAAAGCGCGCCGAGAAAAGAGACAATGCGATTAATCCATAGATCCAATAGATATTGAACTTGGGCATTTTAGGACCATCTCCCAAAGGCGAATTTTTCTTTTTATTATTTTTTGAGTCTGACATAGTATTATTGCTGTTACTGCTTTTAATATAAACAAGTAGGAATGAATTTTGTTGACCTATAGATTAATTAATCTTCATGTGTCTTCATATCCGCATCACTCCACAACTCTTCTAATTTATAAAAACCACGTGCTTCTGGGTGCATAATGTGCACTACCACATTGATATAATCAATGAGTAACCACTGTCCACCTTGTTTGCCCTCGGTTTTATAGGGAAGATCCCCACACTTATTTTTTACTTCATAGTCGATAAAATCGGCAATGGCTTTTAACTGTGTGGTATTATTTGCTTCACAAATGATGAAGAAATCTGCTGCAGCCTCATGCACTTTTTTAAGGTCGAGACTGAGTACATTTTCACCTTTTTTATCCAAGATAGCCTGTATAATGGTTTTGAAGATTTTAGAGCTACGAGTGAGCCTAGTAACCGTACTTTTTTTACGGTCATTTAAAGAAGAAAGTTGTTCCAATGCGCTTATTTTTAATGTGTTAAATCCTGTTTGTAAACTAACTTTACAAAAATAGCAATTCTTTGTCACCTGCCACACCAATTGTCATATTAGGCGCACCGCTTATAGAACTGTCTACAATAGATAGTACCAATATCTATGCCATGGCACAAATCAAAGAGGGTTTGGCCAAGTCTGGCAGTTGTTTTCGGGCCGATTACCAAACCCATGGTAAAGGCCAACATGGTCGAGTTTGGGAGAGTACCCAGGGGCAAAACTTACTTTGCAGCTATATTTTGGAACTAAAAGAGGTAGATTCTCTTAAAAATTGGTCACCAAAGGACCAAATTGGGTTTTCTGCAGCCATTGCCTTAGGGATTCGGGCATTTTTTGATGCCTACACCAACGGGGATACTAAGATAAAACGTCCAAATGATATTTATTGGCGTGACAGAAAGGCAGGGGGGATTTTAATCGAAAATATACTTAGAGGCACGGAATGGACCTGGTCGGTGATTGGAATTGGCATCAATATCAACCAAACACAGTTTTCACCAGAAGCACCCAATCCCGTTTCCTTAAAACAAATTACCGGACGCGACTGGGAAATCCTTTCTTTGCAAGCATCTTTGTCAAAAGCTTTGAACCATTCCTTACAAGATTGGCTAAAAAATGGAGACAGCACTACTTTATATCAACTTGACCAACACATAATTGAGTTAGACCATCAATAAATTTAACAATGAGCACCACAACAGACCAAAGTACAAAAATAGCATTGACACAATATTCGAAAGGAGCAGGATGTGGATGTAAGATAGCGCCAGCAATACTTTCAGAGATATTGGCACAACATAGTGTTGGAATAAGCACCCCTAAATTATTGGTGGGTAATGATACAAAAGATGACGCAGCTGTATATCAAATAGACGAGACCAATGCATTCATCAGTACGACTGATTTCTTTTTACCAATTGTAGATGACCCTTTTCAATTTGGACAAATCGCCGCAGCCAACGCCATTAGCGATGTGTATGCGATGGGCGGAAACCCACTGTTCGCATTGGCTGTGCTAGGTTGGCCTATTGATACCATCCCAGTTTCAGCTGCACAAGAAGTGATGGCGGGGGCAAGATCTGTATGTGCAGAAGCAGGTATTGTGATGGCGGGAGGGCATAGTATTGATAGCAAAGATCCCATCTTTGGGTTGGTAGTGAATGGCATGGTGGCGATTGAAAACTTAAAAAGAAACAATAGCGCAGTGCAGGGAGATATTTTATTATTGACTAAGCCATTGGGCGTGGGTATTTTGGCGACTGCACAAAAAAAGGGATTGATTGAAACAGCAGACCTAGAATTATTGGTGAAACAATTAACGACTTTAAATAAAGTAGGTGCAGCACTAGGAAAAATAAAAGGAGTGCATGCCATGACAGATGTAACTGGCTTTGGTATTTTAGGTCATCTATTAGAAATGATGGAAGGAAGTGGATTAGGTGCAACGATCCAATACAATCAATTGCCTATTTTAGACGCTGCAAGAAAATACATTGCTCAAAAAGCCATACCAGATGCCACCTATAGAAATTGGAATGCATACAATAAAGAAGTTGCTTTTGGAACAGGTGTCAATGTGATGGAAGCCTTTCAAATCTTACCAGATCCACAAACTAATGGCGGATTGTTAATTGCAGTGGCTCCAGATGCCTTATCAGATGTGCAAGCAATTTTAAAATCTGCTGGCATCGAAAACATAGACCCAATAGGTGTTTGCAATGAAGCAACTGAAAAAAGAATTCAAGTAAACGCTTAACTATTCGAAAATCAAATGTCCTTTGTTTTTGATTTGCTCTGGTGTTAACTCTGCTACCAATTGTACTCCTTTGATGTTACGAATGGTGTGTAAAATATCTTTTACTTTTTCGTCTTCAATCCATTCGCCACGGATCCACCAAATAAAGTCCATGTGTTTTAATTCAGGTAATAAATACTCCCCATCAAATTGATTGTGGTACACAAAATGTCCAATGGTCGTATTGGGCTCGTAGCCTTCGTACATAGAAAAATAATAAGTTCTATTTTTTCGCTTTAATGCAATTTCGTGATTGGGATTGAATCGAAATTCAAAACCCATACACTGATTGAGTAGGATACAAAATTGATAATTTTTAATTGGCGCAGTGATGCCCAAGATACGAGACCCTTCAAAGTCTTGTTCATTGATCTCGTCTTGATTTAAAATTAGTTTAGCACTCACAATAGTTCAATATCGGTTTTAGTGAATTAGGTATACAGCAATTTAAAAAGTTATTTCTACTTTAATTTCTTCTGTCCCTCTTTTATAAATTAAAAATGTAGTATCCCCTTTTTTAAACTTAGATAAAGTCGTCATATAGCTCATCACGTCAATGAACTTATACTCTCCCATCTGCAACAAAATATCACCCGCTTTCAGGCCTAACTTTTCTCCTAATTTACCAGCAGAAGCGCCCTCTATTCTAAGCCCAGTGCCAGTATACGCGTAATCTGGCATCACTCCTAAACTGACTGTAAACTTAGTACTACGACCCATCGTAGCTTCGCGTGTTTTTAAGAAATCAAGCTTGCCATAATTGTTCGTTGTCTTGACAATGTTTTGTACAAAACGAAGGATGTCTTTTTGACCCACATAGTTGATCTTATCCCAATCATCTGTTGCTTTATGATAATCTGCATGGCTTCCAGTAAACATGAATAATACCGGCATGTCTTTTCTGTAAAAACTAGCATGATCACTTGGACCTGTTCCTGCACTATCAATGGTATACAATAATGGAGTCGGTGTTTTTTGGATGATCTCCGACCATTTACTTGATGTACCATATCCACCCAGACTCATTTTTTTAGTCGCATAATACCTACCAACCA
>CALPLN020000164.1 GCA_943324415.2 Sediminibacterium ginsengisoli
AGTGGTGCTTTCGCCAGCTTTATCAAATGAAGAATTAGAGAAAATTCGCAAGCAAGTATTGTCAGGTATAGAATCAAATAAAGACGATGCAGATGCCATTGCAGGCGATGTAGTTAAGAAATTAGTGTATGGTGCCAATCACCCTTATGGCGAATTGATGACCACTAAATCAGTAAATCAAATCACTATCAATGATGTAAAGTCTTTTTTAAATACTTATTGGAAGCCCAATATGGCTTATTTGATTTTTGTAGGTGATATTGAACCTGCAACAGCAAAGGCTTTAGCTGAAAAAAGTTTCGGGTCTTGGCAAAAAGCGGTAGTTGCGAAGCAAGATTTTGCCAAACCCGTCCAGCCCAATCAAACCTATGTGGCTATTGTAGATAGACCATCTAGTGTTCAAAGTGTGGTGACGATTGCTGCAGCAGTAGATCTGCATCCAGGTTCTGGAAATGCTATTGCTGGGTCGGTTATGAACAATATATTGGGTGGTGGATTCTCAGGACGTTTGTTTGCTAACCTAAGAGAAAAATATGGCTTTACTTACGGTGCTTATTCCTCTTTAAGCCCAAGTCGTCAAATAGGCATTTTTCAAGCGGAAGCATCCGTAAGAAATGATAAAACAGATAGTTCGGTGCAAGAGTTATTGAGAGAAATCAACACCATTCGAAATGAAAAAGTAGGGGACGCAGAATTGAGTAGAATGAAAAATTATTTATCTGGTGGATTTGCTAGATCATTAGAGAATCCCGCGACCATTGCAAATTTTGCATTGAATATTGCACGTAATAACTTGCCTGCAGACTATTACAAAAAATACCTCACTAATTTAGAAGCGGTTGATGCTAGCAAAGTACAAGAAGTAGCAAAGTTATTTTTGAATCCAAATAAAATGCATATTGTAATTGTAGGGAATGCAAAGCAAATTGCTAAAGGGTTAGATAAATATGGTCCTGTTAAATATTTTGATATCGAAGGCAATGAGATTGCAGCACCAACAGAGGCGAAAGCAGATGCTTCACTTACCCCTGCTGTTTTGATTGACAAAGTCATCAATGCATTGGGTGGACAAGTTGCGTTAAGTAATATTAAAGACATTCAATACAAAGGAAAGGCGTCATTGATGGGTCGTGATATTGAAATGCAGCAAACAAAAATATTACCAGGAAATGCGGTCTTGTCTATGTCGATGGGCGGCATGGTGTTATCCAGACAAGCATTGGTCAATGGTAAATATAGCGTTGCACAACAAGGAATGGAAGCCCCAATGACAGAAGAATTGAAAGAAAGTTTAAATGAAACGGCAGCCTTACATCCGGAAACGATTTTTACTACGAATGGCTATAAGTTAAAAATTGCAGGTGCAGATAAAATTGATGGAGCAGATGTAATCGATTTAGAAGTAGTTTCTCCTTCAGGTAAAGTATCACATCGTTTTTATGACAGTAAAACGTTCTTATTGTCTAAAGTAGCTACTTCACAAGAAGTTCCAGGAAGAGGCACTGTGACTCAACAACAATTTTACAAAGACTATAAATCCATCGGGGGTGTTCAAATTGCCAACGAAGAGATTTTAGATCTTGGACAGTTCAAATTGAATGTGAAATATTCTGACATTAAAGTGAATCAAGGATTGAAAGTAGAAGACCTAAAGTAATCCCCTTGTCTAGGGTTGATGCAATAAGTTTTATACAGCTTTTCATAAAAAAAGGAGCCATCATGTTGATGGCTCCTTTTTTTATATTGTAGTGCTTGTGTTTAAAATCTGATTCCGTATCCAATGTTGAATAGTACAGCATTGCTATTTTGAACAGCGATAGGGCTTGGTTTATCAATTAAGCGATAGGGTACTACTGCGTCTTTATTGGTAGCACTAGCAATCGTAAAATCTAAAAAGTATCTATTTGTTCTATAACCAATACCGCCAGAAACAATAAAGCGAGACGGCGTCACTAATGTTGTACCATTTTCGTCATCAAAATTATTTTTGTAGGGACTTCCATAATAAGCAGTACCTGCTCTAGCCATCCAGTTACTAGTTATTTTGATTTCTGATCCGATTTTGAAATTGAAGTTATTCTTGTAAGTCGCTTTCATTGTGTTGTTCAAATCGTCATAATAGTCTGCAGAAGCTTGGTCAAAATCATTGGCATAAAAACGTGTTCCAGCATAATTTACCCACTCAATATCAGCACTGATAAATCCTAGTGGTTGTGTTGGTTTTCCTGGGCTTGCAAAAAAGTAGCTACCACTAAAAGTAGCTTTAGTAGGTGTCATCACAGTGTATTCTCTCACACCTACATTGCCATTGTTTAATTCCCCTGAACTAGCTGAAACTGTCTGAGCATAGGACTCAGTATTGGTGGTGATGTCTGCAGATAGTTTATCTCTAAAACTGATCAACTGAGGGGTATGCAATGCAAAACCTAAACGTAAAAAAGATTCTGGCTTGTAGATGATACCAAATTTAGCACCAATACCCCAACCTTTAGAACTAAAGTCTTCATTGAAAACAAATCCTCCAAATTGATTTTGGGTGTTGGTTGTAGATAGATCTGTTTCTGAAACTTGCAATGACCTATTGAAATTAACTATAGGTAAAACGATACTTGCACCTAAGTACAATTTGTCTTGAACATTTCCGCCCCATCCAAATGTCAATTCGTTAGAACTTCCACTAGTATAAGCATCAAATGTTTGATTGACACCACTAGAGATAGGTACTAGACTTTGATAACCTGCTACATTGCCATTGGCGTCTGCAATGGTATCAATTAAGTAAGTTCTAAATGCTAGGGAGCTTCCGAAAATATAATTGTTTTCTGCAGCACCCATGCTTGCGTTATCGTAGTAAAGCTCTTCTAAAAACTTCTCAGAATAACTACTAAAATTGTTCACGCCTTTAAAGCGCTGTCTGCTATTGTAATCCGCTATTTGCGTAAAGCTAACAGAAAATGCAGTGCTAGAATAACCTCTGTTCTTTTTACCATCCGCAAATACAATTCCTATATTGCCTAGGGTTGATAAGCTTTGAGAGGTGCTTGAATTTGTTCCTCTATACTTGTAATCGCTTTCGGTTTTTAAATACTTACTAGTGACCAACAATTCACTCGACTTATAAAAGCCTAAGCCTGCTGGATTGATATGGGCTGCTGATAAGTCACCTCCCAAAGATCCCATCGCGCCACCCAATGCATTGCTGCGTGGTGTTCCGTTAGGTGCGAACCAAGACAATCTCAATCCGTCTTCTGGACTTTGTGCTTGTAATGTTGCACTTGCGAATACTAAAATCCCTATTAATATTTTTTTCATAATTGTGTACTTGTTATTTGCGAAAAAAAAGAATACCAGCGATTATCTATTACCGCCTCTTGGTGGTCTAGAACTAGGAGCTGATCCACTGCTATTAAATCCGCCACTTCTTCCACCTGCATTGTTATTTGTGCTAGGTGCAGTGTAAGTTGGACTTGAGTTGCTAGATTTATTTTGATTGCTATTGCTAAAGCCTCCATTGTTAAAATAACGTGCAGGACGATCAAAGCTATTCGCTTGATTCGCATTGCTATTGTTGTTTGTCACACGTTTTAATAAATTTCCGAATCCATTGTTTAAACTAGGGTTGCCAGTGTAGCGTGTTGAACCATTGGTCGTATTGGAAAAATTATTTCCGTTGTTATAGGTTCTATTGTTTCTATAAGCTGACAAAGCAGGTGCACTTGTTTGCAATGCTCTTGGTGTGTAATTGTTTCTTTGCATTGGAAAATTACTAACGCCACCTCCATAATAAATTGGTCTGTAAGGATTCCAGTAACCTGCAAAGTAGGGATTCCATCCGCCCCATCCGCCAAATCCTCCGTAGCCGAATCCGCCAAATCCTCCAAATC
>CALPLN020000165.1 GCA_943324415.2 Sediminibacterium ginsengisoli
TATCAAGAAAACAGCTAAATTGGACTCTACTTCTGCTATTGTTGCCCCAAGAAAGTAGTGCATCTTATTAGGTCATTCTTTTTTGACGTCATTTTAAATTATTGCTTAAATTAGCTTCTTAATTCTAGATTATGAAGAAGCAGCTTTTTATGTCCAGCTTTGCCATTTTAACTTTGGCTAGTACCTTAATTGCGCAACCAGAGCGTTGGCAACAACAGATCAATTATAAAATTGATGCCAATTTAGACGTACAAAAAAATACAGTAAAGGGTACGGAGGAAATCCTGTACACGAACAATTCAACCGATACTTTACGCAAAGTGTATTTCCATTTGTATTGGAATGCATTTCAGCCTAATTCGAATATGGATGCAAGAAGTAGAGAATTGGGTAAAAATACTTTTACCAATAGAAGAGGTGAAGAAGTGAAAGATTGGGATATGCGTGTGCGTGATCGTATACAAAATTTGAAGCCCGAAGAATATGGTATTCAAAAAGTCAATACCCTAACTATTAATGGTAAGGCGCAACAATTGATTGAACATGAAACCATATTAGAAGTGGTGTTGTCACAACCTATTTTACCCAAGTCTGTGGTTAAAATGAACCTCAATTTCGAGGCTCAAGTGCCTTTACAGGTAAGAAGATCTGGAAGAGACAATGCAGAAGGCGTTCGTTATTCTATGAGCCAGTGGTATCCTAAAATGGTGGAATATGATTATCAAGGATGGAATACCAATCCTTATATCGCTAGAGAGTTTTATGGCGTGTGGGGAAATTATGATGTGACCATTAAGTTAGATAAAAATTATATGGTGGGCGGCACAGGCGTATTGCAAAATCCAACGGCACCATTGGATAAAGACGGGAATAAAGTATGGAATTTCAAAGGCAATACCATCCATGATTTTGTTTGGTTTGCAGACAATCATTTCAAACACTTATCTAAAGAAGTACGTAAAGGTTTAACCCTGCATGTATATTATAAAGCAAAGGATGCAAAAGCGGATAGCGCATGGTCCAATGTATTATGGGCCGCTGAAAAAGTGTTGCCTTATATGGAAAAGAAATTTGGCGCCTATCCTTATCCTCAGTATTCATTTATACAAGGGGGTGATGGTGGTATGGAATATGCGATGGCTACTTTATTGAAAGGACCTGGATTAGGTACTGTTTTTCATGAGTGGATACATAGCTGGTACCAACATATCTTAGGTACCAATGAAAGCCTTTACGCATGGATGGACGAAGGCTTTACAAGTTATGGCGAGGAAGATGTGAGTCATTATTATGAAGTCAACCATGCTGCTCAATCTCCTTATATTAGTGAAGCTGCTAAAAAACAAATCCCTATCAATCTAGAAAAGCAAGCAAAATTATTGCCTGCTGTACAAAATGGAAATTACAGCGGCTATTTAGCATTGGCTAAAAGTGGATTTGAGGAACCTATGACAACGCATGCCGATCATTTTAACACCAATTATGCGTATAGCAGTGCAGCTTATAGCAAGGGGGGTACTTTCTTAGGCGTTCTTGGGTATATCATGGGAGAAGCTAAGCGTGATCAATTGATGTTGAATTATTACAACACTTGGAAATTCAAGCATCCCAATCCAAACGATTTTATAAGAGTAGCTGAAAAGACAAGCGGTTTACAATTACAATGGTTGAAAGAATATTGGGTGAATACAACCAAGACAATTGATTACGGCTTAAATGACATTCAAGTGAGTGGACAAGCTGCTTTAATTAGTGTGCAGAGAGTAGGCAAGTTCCCAATGCCTGTAGAAGTTTTGGTGACCTACAAAGACGGATCAAGTGAATTGCACTATATGCCATTGGATTTAATGTTGGGAGGAAAACAACAAGAGGGGACAGTAAAACAAATCAATCACCCTGAATGGAAGTGGGCGCATCCAACTTATACTTTTGAAACCACGCAACCATTGAGTGCCATCAAATCAATAGAGATTGATCCAAGCCAAAGAATGCCAGATATCAATAGAAGTAATAATAAAATAGAGATTCCGAATTAAATGAGGTAGCAATTTTAAAAAAGGAAGTTTTAGAAACAATGCTATTCTCGAGCGAATATTCGAGCTTGCGAGCTAAGAGCGAGGAATAGGTGTTGTTTCAAAAACTAGCTTCTTATATAAAAATTATTTCTTTACTTGAATGATATATTTCTCTTTGAAATACTCCTCTTTAAAAATATCATAGATCGGCATCATCTTTGGTCTAGTGCCGCTTTCGAAAATTTCTTGGTGTAAATCACCGCCTTTTAAACAGATTAAACCATTGGGTTGGTTCGGTTTTTTAACGAGCACAGGGTTGGCCCATCTCCATAAATCCTTCAATGGAGCAACCGCTCTGCTCACTGCATAATCGAACTTTTTATTTTTGATATCTTCAACACGTGTGTGCTTGGTCTCTATATTTTTAATGCCCACCATTTCACAAACAGCATCTACCACTTTTAATTTCTTGGCGATACTATCTACGGCATAAAATTGTACCTCGGGGAAAAAAATAGCCAATGGAACAGTCGGAAACCCACCGCCACAACCAATATCAATGACTTGTGTGCCTGGAGTCCATTCTGCGATGGCAGCGATGCTTAAGGAGTGTAGGACATGGTGCAGGTATATTTGATCAATGTCTTTTCTGGACACTACATTGATCTTTGCATTCCATTCTTGATAGGCAGCATCCAGCCCAGTCAATTGAGCCAATTGAGCTGGTGTAAAATCCGCAAAGTAGCGGGTGATTAATTCCAATTTTTCTGGGGTCTTTTCCATACGCTAGGCAAGGTAAACAAATAATAGAATATTGACCATATATCCAATAAAATGTACCAAGGCCAAAGGTCTAGTTCATTTAATTTTTTCATGGCGCCACGCAAAATCAATCCTTGTAATATCGCCCTGAAGGCCCATAATCCAAAAAGAAGGAGATACGCTTTGGTGAAAACAAGTGCGACAATCAAGGCAGGGTAAACTAAGAATTGACTCATTGCATAGAGGCCTAATAAGAAAACATGCTGCTTTTTATAATACTTACTAGTGGTGTAATGACGGTATTTTTGAGTCATCCAGTCTTTAAAAGTAGCCTTAGGTTCACTTAAAGTATGTGCATCATGATCCACTACGATGGCTGTATTGTGTCGATTGGCTACTTGGTTGATGAACAAATCATCATCCCCACTTGGAATTTGATTGATGGAGGAGAAGCCTTTGTTTTTGATAAACAATTCACGCTTATAAGATAGATTTCGTCCTACACCCATGTAAGGTAGGCCCGCTAATGCATAAGAGAAATATTGTAATGCAGTTTGAAAAGTCTCAAAACGAATGAGTTTATTGAGTAATCCTGGTCTTTTTTTATACGCGCCATAGCCCAATACAATTTCTTTTCCTTCGTCATATCCATCCTGCATCAAACGCATCCAATGTTCACTTGCTGGTAAACAATCTGCATCTGTCAACAATAAAGTTTCATTTTTCGCAGACTTGATTCCCATTGAAAGCGGGAATTTCTTTCCTGCAATCATTTTTGCTTCCTGTGTTAATTGAACTGGATTCAGATTTTTAAATGATTTTTTAAACTCATCTAATAAATATTTCGTCTCATCCTCTGAGTTGTCGTTCACTAAAACTATTTCATGGGTGGTACTATATTCTTGCACCAATACGCCTGGCAAGGTATTGGCTAGATTATGGGCTTCGTCACGCGCGCAAATCACCACAGAAACAGGGTGTTCCACATGTACCGTTTTCTTTGGCTTCTTGTAAATAGCAAGTCTTAAAAAAAAGAATAAATAATAGCAAACCTGAATGGCAATA
>CALPLN020000166.1 GCA_943324415.2 Sediminibacterium ginsengisoli
CGACTATCGTTCTAACGACTCATTATATGGATGAGGCAGAAGTACTTTGTGATCGAGTAGCAATCATTGACAGTGGGAAAATAATTGGACTCAACACGCCCAATCAATTGATAGACGAATTAGTGGAGACAGGATTTGAAAAAGTAAAAGAAGTCAAGAAGGCAAATTTAGAAGACGTATTCATTCACATGACAGGCAAACAATTAAGAGAAGCATAAAAATAAAAATATATGACAACAGACCCTAGATATCCAATTGGGAAATACGAACTAAAACCCTATTCAGAAGCCACTAAAACTGCATGGATCAATGAATTGAGACATTTACCTACTGACGTAGAAATGGCGGTGTTAAATTTGGATAAGGTGCAGTTAGATACACCTTATAGAGACGGCGGATGGACGATCCAACAATTGGTTCACCATATTGCAGATAGCCATATGAATGCGTTTGCAAGATTTAAATTAGGACTGACAGAGGAAGTTCCTGCAATTAAAGCGTACGATGAAAACAAATGGGTATCTATGGCAGATGCGTTAGACACACCTATTAATTATTCTATGACTTTATTGCATGCGTTACACGAAAGATGGGCGACTTTATTAGCCAGTTTAACAGAGGAACAATGGCAAAGAAAAATATTTCATCCTGGCAGAAATGCCGAAGTGAGTTTGTGGGATTTATTTGCGGTATATGCATGGCATGGTAAACATCATGTGGCACATATCACTAGTTTAAGAGACAGTAAGGGCTGGTAAATGATAAGCTAGTAAATTTATTGGAATGTAGATCGGTCTACTTCTGCTACTAAAAACACACTGCCAATCACAAGTATCAAATCATTGTGGTTGGCATTTTTTATGGCCTCCTTTAAAGCGATATTAACATCCTCAAAACAAAGTCCATTTAAACCAATTGCAGCTGCTTGTTCAGCTAATTCATTGACTGGTAAAGCTCGTGGGATATGTGACTGCGTAAAATAATACATGGCATCGGTTGGTAGTAATTTCAAAACAGCTTCAATGTCTTTATCCTTTACCATCCCAGTGACGATATGTAAACCTTGATAATGTAATGCGCTTAGTTGTTCTAATAATGCTAGAATGCCATGTTCGTTGTGTGCTACATCCAATATCACCCTAGGGCTGTTTTGAATACAATCCCATCGGCCCATTAAGCCATTGTTTTTCTTACTATTCAATAAGGCTTTCATCACTTTATTTGCAGTAAGTTTCCAACCCATGGTTGAAAGTAATTGTGCTGCTACCAATACAGCCTTTAAATTCTTTGCTTGATACTTTGCCGGCAAATCACATTCTATGGTGAAGGTTTTTGGAAATAGTGGGGCGTCTAATACATGTATAAGTGGTTGATTGAATTCAAATAAAGCAGTTTGCCAATTGTTTTGGAAAGAGTTGAATTCAATAAAATCCTCTGCAAAATAGATACTGGCATTTTCCTTATTTGCTTTTTCTTCAAACACTTTTTTTGTTGTACTATCAGATGCACCAATGATAACAGGGGTATTATTTTTAATGATGCCCGCTTTTTCTGATGCAATGGCTTCTAATGTATTACCGAGTAAAGCCATATGGTCAAATCCAATATTTGTGATAATCGATAGTTCAGGTTCAATTACATTGGTACTATCTAATCTGCCTCCTAATCCTGTTTCAATGATGGCGATATCTACTTTTTCTTGTGCAAAATAGTCAAAAGCCATGCCTACCGTAATCTCAAAGAAAGAGGGTTCAATTTTTTCGATACATGGTTTTATTTTATTGGTGAAGTCAATGACAAATTCTTGACTACACATTTGGCCATTGACTTTGATGCGTTCTCTGAAGTCGTATAAGTGAGGAGAAGTGTACAAGCCTGTTTTATATCCTGCTTCCTGGAATATTGACGCTAGCATATGACTGGTAGAACCTTTGCCATTGGTGCCTGCAATATGAATGGTTTTGAATTTTTTTTCAGGATGACCAAGAAAATCACAAATAGCGATGGTGTTGTCTAAATTTGGTTTGATGGCAGCTGCACCAATCCTACTAAACATAGGAAGTCTAGTATATAAATAGTCAATCGTTTCTTGATAACGCATAAGGATGGTAGGCTTATTGTACGTCGAATTTGAATTTCACGGTCACTGTTGAACTATGATCAGAAGTATTGAAACTAATTTTTGTTAAGTAGTCAATGATCGCTCTTTTGTATTTAGCATCATTAGAGGAAGACCCTCTTGCGATCTGTATAAACTTGCCTACGCCGTTAGGGCTCACTTCTATTTCTGCATAGATGGTTGCAGGAGGAACATCTCCATTAAAGGAATAGGATTTAGTCACTTTTCGGTCTCCTTTTGTGACAAAGGGGCCGCCATTTCCTGTATATGCTTTTCCATCAATGGAACCATTGGCCACACCTTGGTCGCCTTTACCACCTGCTATACCTTGGTCTTTCACATTGTTATAACTATCCTGATTGTTGCCACCAGCGCCGTTTCCGCCAGCATATTTTCCCATCAATGCTTTTGGTTTTGCAGGTAGGGGAGCAGGACTAATTTTGGTAGTTGATTTGGCTTTGCCTGAACGAATGGCTTCGTCGCTTGCATCATTGGAAACAGCATTTATTTTTGATGCTACAGTAGATGCGACTTTTGCTTTTGATGGAGTGGCGCCTTGTTCAGGAGCTGGCGCTGATTGACTCATTGGAGGAATTTCACCAGAACCTGTATTGCTATTACCTAAGTTGACCTCCATATAGGCTGGTAAAGGGGGAACTATTTTTGGTGCAGGTTCCTGCCATTGCATTACAAAAAAGATCAGAGATAGCGCAAGGCAGATAAGTCCGGTATAGACACCCGCTTTAATATTCTTTTCTTGTTCAAAACTCAATTGCATAGTTTAAAATTAATGGAAAAAAACGTCATATCCCAATCTTAACAGGGTAGCCACTATAACAAATAAGAAGATCTTACGTATAAATTGATTTCCTTTTTTTAACGCCATTCTAGAACCAAAAATTCCTCCAACGGCATTGCAGATGGACATCGGTATGGCTACGGGCCAAAGAATCACCCCTTTTCCAATGAACAAAATCAAAGAACCAAGATTAGTGGAGAGGTTGACTATTTTTGCATGCGCACTTGCGTTCATAAAATCATATCCTAAAATAGCAATAAAAGCCAACACAAATAAACTTCCGCCTCCTGGACCAATAAAGCCGTCGTAAAAACCAATAATGAGACAAATTAAAATTCCTTTTAGTAGGGGAAATTTTATTTGCTCTTTCTGTACCATTTGGCCAAAGTCTTTCTTAGTGAATGTATAAATAGCCATGGCAAGGAGTACAAAAAAAATGACTGGTTTCATGAATTGACTACTCATTCTAGTCAGTAATAAGGATCCAGAAAATGCTGCTGTAAATGCGATACTCGTAAAAATTAGGACTCTAAATAGTGGAATTTTAACTCTTTGTAAATATTGATAGGTGGCAAAGCAGGTGCCAATAAAGGAAGGTACTTTAAGGGTACCAATCACAGATGAAACTGCTTGTGTTGGCATAAGAATTAGACCTGCAGGTACTTGAATCAATCCGCCACCGCCCACCACCGCATCTACATATCCTGCTAAAAATGCGATCAAGCAAAGTAAAATGATGGTACTAATTTCCATGTTTCATTTTTGACGGCCAAGTATTGATGATTATACCAGAAACAATAATCACCCCACTAATGATTTGAAAAATGGTAAACTGTTCCTTTAAAATGAACAAGGCTTCGATAGAACTTAAGAAGGGAATCAATGTACCAAATAAGGCAGTTTTAGC
>CALPLN020000167.1 GCA_943324415.2 Sediminibacterium ginsengisoli
GAATATCGACTTCGTAATTAAAGGGTATCAAAGATTGAATATCGAAGTATTCTCTGGGGCGTCAGGTGCAAAAGTAGCTTCTAGATTAGGAGTAACGGCCGGGTCAAGATTGGTCTTCTCTGAATTAAATCCAGGAGTATATTTTATGAGCGTTTCTTCGCCTGATTTTAAAGTTTCTCATCAGTTTAAAATGGTTAAATTCTAAATCAACATATTCAAATACTTTAACAAAGACATTTGAAATGGCATCTAAGTAGTCCGCCGTACCTCCCTATTTAAACGTCCTTTATATTCATTTTCAATGGATGTATTTACGAAAATCAGTTAGACTACTAATGGTCGTCAGGTAGTAAATAAATTATATTTAATTTCTTCGCAATGTGATTTTGCAATTAATTAAATGTTTTATTTTATGTGTTACGTTAAAAGGCTCCGAGTAATCGTATTTGCCACTATTATTTTTTTATTTTCAGCTTGTGACAAGCAAACGCCAGATGGAGCTACTTTAAAGAGGCAATCAATTACAGATCAAATTGCCGCCAATAGTAATTTTTCAATACTTAA
Organism: Sediminibacterium ginsengisoli; assembly: GCA_943324415.2. Lineage (GTDB taxonomy): Bacteria > Bacteroidota > Bacteroidia > Chitinophagales > Chitinophagaceae > Sediminibacterium > Sediminibacterium ginsengisoli_C. Next base: position 565 of record CALPLN020000167.1, read on the forward strand.
TTTGGCATTGATAAAGGCAGGCATGGAGGAAATGTTGGATACGCCAGGATCGTTTACGTTTTTTGCGCCTAACAATGAGGTAATGGTAGCATCTGGTTTTGATATGCAAAGGGTCCAACAATTATCAAGCGATACCATTCGTAAAATTTTATCCTATCACATTTTAAAATCTAGATTATTTGAAAATGATTTTAAAATGGGGGTCTACTATAATGAAATCACAGTTGGAGGGGATAGTAGTTTTGCGATTAGGAATGAACAAGGTCTTTTCGTGAATGGGATCAAAATGTTACATGTTGATTTTTTACAAAGCAATGGCATTATACATGTTCCATCCAAAGTATTTCATTTTCCGCAAGGTGACTTATTGGAGGTTCTTGCAGTAGATACTAGTTTAAGCTTATTTAATGCAGCATTGTTGAAATCTGCCAAAGGAGGGACTGATTTAACGAATGCGTTGGTTTGCGGATGTAAATTCACGCTTTTTGCACCTACAAATGATGCCTTTAAAATTGCAGGATACCCAGATGAATCCTCAATTGCAAAGGCAGACTACAAAAAGATTATCGCGTTATTATCGTATCATATCACCAAAGAACGCGTGTTTTCAACAGATTTAGTGCATGACATGAAAGTACAAATGATAAATGGCAGATACGTCAATGTGTTTAAAAGCGCCAATAGTTATATGGTTCAGGGAGCGTTGAATAGTCAACCAATACAAATAATCAAAATGAATACGATGGCTACGCATGGAATCGTTCATGCTATAGAGAGGATTATAGAGTAAGCTAAATTGGTATAAAATAGCAAAGGATTACCGTATCTTTACGACCAATAAATTACTAATATGAGTAAGGTCGAATCAAGTCACTGGGGTCCTGGATTTTGTACATTTTTATATTTATTGGTTCATTTTATACCTGATTTTGGTGGAGCAGATGTCATGGGAGCGCAGTGGCTCTACGTGTCCATTGTAGATTTTTTAGTACTAGGCTATATTGTCTTTAATAAAAATTCATACAACTCGGCGATTGATGCAGTTTTGAATTTAAAGTTTACGCTAGTTTACAGTCTTCTTGTGATATGGGCAATACTCTCTTTAACCTATGCATTGAATGCCATTGAGTCTTTGGTTTGTTTGGCAAGATTAATGAGTACGTATTTGATCTTCATTAATTTATCCATTCTTTTTTATAAAAAGGCGCTAACTCCTTTGTTTAACCTCGTGTCAATTTTTGTTGCAGTAGTTTTATTATTTGATGCTATCTATGTCATTTCCGGGTTCTCTAAGAATATGGTGGACATGAATTTGGATCAGAATATTATAAGTCTGACAGGGAAGAACGGGAATAAGAATGTTATGGCGGCTAGCTTATTGATCAAATTCCCGTTTCTACTTTTTGTCATTTTACACAATAAGTTACTTGGCAAAGTTGCAGGAATGATTGTTTTGTTTTTAGGGATCATGGCTTTGTTTATTTTAAATACTAGATCTACCTATGTAGGATTGGGTGTTGTTTTTGTCTTATTTGCCCTTTCAGTTTATCTTTTGAATAAACAAGAAGGAATCAAAAAAATGGGCATTCAATTATCCTATTTAATTCTTCCTCTATTTTTTGCATTTCTTGCTGCCAATACCATGTTGTCAAAGGCAGTTGATTTGCAAGGTTTTCAAGGGGGATACGGCACTATCACAAAAAGGGCGGGGGATATCACTGTTGCAAGTGAGCAAAATAGTAGAATTCATTTATGGGAGGGAGCGATAGATTATGCGACGAAACATCCAATTCTAGGAGCAGGTTATGGCAACTGGAAATTAGCGTCCATTCCATATGAAAAAGAGTACACGAACGATTTATTTGTACCATACCATTGCCACAATGATTTTATCGAAATGTTTGCGGATTTAGGGATTATTGGTGGTGTCGCTTTCCTGGCTCTTTTTATCTTATCTGGATGGGCTGTATGGCAGATTTGGAAGAAGGTAGGCCATCATAGTGATCGATTGGTCGCATCCATTGCATTAATGGCTATTGCCTGTTATTTTATAGATGCGTTTTTTAACTTTCCAGTAGAAAGAACATCGATGCAAACCATGTTTGCAGTTGCCGCTGCATTGTTATTTACGCCTTTGCATTTTATACCATCCAATCAAGCGGTAAAAAGTACAGGAAAATATGGCACTGCTTTTTTAGCCATAGCAATCCTTTTGATCATAGGTTCAATTTATGTAAACTATCAAACCTATACCTCTTTAAAAGTGCAAAAATTTGTCATGGGGGAGATCAATGAAGATCCTAAAATGGCTTTAGACGATGTGAAAGATGCTTTTCCTGAGATACCTAATTTATCTACTTCTACACTTCCTATAAAAGCATTAGTGGCAAGGTATTATTTAAGAGAGAAGCAGTATGATGAAGCAATGCGATTATTGAATGAGTCAGATGCGGTGAATCCTTATTTACATTATAATGACTTTATAAAAACTGCAGTTTATTCATCACAATCAAATTTTGACAGCACATTTGTATATGCTAAGAAGGCATTTTATAATTGGCCAAGAGCAGTCAGTTATTATAAGAATGTCATTTTTGCGTCTGCCAAAATGAAAGATACAGCCGAAGCAACCAAGGCTTTCAATACGTTTATAAAATATCGAAATACTGCAGAAGGATGGAATCAATACCTTTTAGGTTTAATAGAAATCAACAAAACTCCAATTGCCATAACAAAAGCATTGCTAGACTCCGCTGTTAAAATGTTTCCAGCAGATAGTGCTGTATTTGTTAAGACAAGTAGTTTAATTTATGGCAATGCAGTCATGAATGGATCTATACCCAATTATGCGGCATTAGGTGCTCAGGCATTTCAAAAAGGGCAATACAAAAATGCAGCTAATTTATATCTAAAAGCATCACTTGCAGATCCAAGCAATTATACCCATTTTGAAAATATAGGAATCTGTTATTACACTGCTAAATCATTTGATAAGGCGATTCAATACTTCAATCTTGCAATTGCTTTGCCAACTACCAATACGGGGAAATCTGAATTCTTTAAAGCGATGTCTTATATTTCTTTAGGGAATAAAGCTGCTGCTTGTAGTGCTTTACAAGCTGCGAAAGCAAAGAAGTACCCGGGTGTAGATGTGCA
>CALPLN020000168.1 GCA_943324415.2 Sediminibacterium ginsengisoli
AAAGAATCCTAAGCCTCCGCCTATTTTGTAGCACAATCTCCAATCTTGCGTATACTTAAATGTGAAATAAGCGAACACAGCGCCGAATAAGCCGATACCAGCCACCATCGACGTACCTATGCCTCTTTTATTTTTGGGTAACATTTCTGACACCAATGTGATTCCGGCTCCTAGTTCACCTGCCAATCCAATTCCACCCACAAATCTGCAATAAGCATATTGGTCCACCGTTTGCACATAGGCAGTTATGATGTTGGCAACCGAGTACAATAAGATTGAACCAAATAAAACTTTTAACCTCCCTAGCTTGTCACCAATGACGCCCCATAAAATACCACCGATTAACAACCCTGACATTTGCCAGTTGATGATATGTGCACTATCTACAATGATGGTTTCTAAAGAAGAGCCGACTGCTAAAACACTTGGCTGACGAACTATGGTAAATAACAATAAATCGTATACATCTACAAAATAGCCTAGCGCCGCTACAAATACAGGCAAAGAAAAAAGTCCAATTTGCTTATTGTTCATGCAAGAAAATTTAATGCTTACGCTTTTTTAGCGCGGTGGGTTATCACTTTAATAATCACTGGTAGCGTCGTAACGCCAACGATACCCAATACAATGACTTCTAAATGATTCTTTAAATCAAAGTTGAAATTTGACAAAATCCAAGATTGTAAAAAATATCCAGCACATAACATACTGCCTACCCAAGCCAAACAGCCTACAATATTATAATACATGAACTTGGCTTTATCCATTTTTACGATGCCTGCAACAATAGGTCCGAATGTTCTTATGATTGGAATAAACCTTGCAATCACGATCGCTCTTCCTCCATGTTTTTCATAAAATTCCTGCGCCTGAATCAAATATTTTTTCTTAAAAAAGAGATTCTCTTTCCAATCAAACATCGTTGGTCCCACCTTGTTGCCAAAAAGATACCCAACATAATTACCAATGATGCCAGCAGTAGAGATGAAAATAAATAAAATGAATAAATTTAACCACTGGTTATTGGATGCATATATTTCTGCAGCCAATGGAGCACAGTAAATACCTGCCACGAATAATAAACTATCGCCAGGTAAAAAAAAGCCCGCGAACAAACCAGTTTCTGCAAAGACCACCAATAATATCAACCAAAGTCCACCATGCTCAATATAAAATTGAGGTTGAAGTAATTGACTCCAATGAAAAGCTTCTAATAATGTGATCATGTTAAATTATATAAAATTAAACTTGTTGCGGCTCAGTTAATTCGCCTTCCCATTTACTCACTGCTGTTGTGGCTAAACTATTCCCCAACACATTTGTTGCTGTTCTAAACATATCACAAAAGTGGTCAATTGGCAAAATCAACGCGATCCCCTCTGGAGGAATATTGAACATAGCACAAGTGGCTGTAACCACTACTAAAGAAGCTCTAGGGACGCCTGCAATGCCCTTGCTGGTTAACATTAACACCACCAACATCGTTAATTGAGTGCCGATATCTAAATGGATGCCATAAGCCTGCGCAATGGCCATACTCGCAAAAGTCATGTACATCATACTTCCATCTAAATTGAAAGAATAACCCAAAGGCAAAATGAAAGAAACGATTTTATCCTTGCAACCAAAACGCTCTAGCTCTTCGGTTAATTTAGGGAATACCGCTTCGCTACTTGTGGTACTAAATGCAATCACCAATGGTGTAGAAATATGTTTCAACAAAGACGGTACGCGCTTTCTTAAAATCAAATAGCCGACCCCTAAAAGTACCACCCATAAAGTGCCAATTCCGATTAAGAAATACAATAAATATTTACCATAAAAAATAAAGACGGTTAATCCTTTAGTGGCAATGACTGCAGCAATCGCACCAAAAACACCCAATGGTGCAAAGTTCATCACATAGCCTACCATTTTCAAAATGATATGCGCCACGGTGTCCAATGCTTTAATGAATCCTTTTGCCGGCTCTCCAATTGCGGCAGCAGCCACACCAAAGAAAATACTAAAAATGACTATTTGTAAAATTTCGTTGGTTGCCATGGCCTCGAACATACTCTTAGGAAACACATGCTCCACAAAATTGATAATACTAAATGACTGCGTCTTTCCCATTAGGTCTTTAACGCCAGAGCTATCGGCCACTGTCAAATCCAATCCTTCACCTGGTTTTAACACATTCACCAATACTAAGCCAATTAATAAACTAATTAAAGAGGCAGACAAAAACCACAATAAGGCTTTTCCGCCCACACGTCCCACCGTTTTGATATCCCCCAATTTGGCAATTCCCACAACCAATGTAGAAAATACCAATGGTGCAATAATCATTTGAACCAATCTTAAAAAGATAGTGGTAAGTAGCTTCACATTTTTAGCAAAACCATCAATGGTTGCCTGGTCCTTACTTTCATGTATGAAGTAGCCCAAAATGGCACCTGCCGCCATTGCAATGACAATGTATACCGTTAGTTTGTTAGATTTTTTCATAGGTTGCTTAGTGATGCAATATACCACATAACTTGTAAAAAAATAGACGTCGATAAAATTTGGGCTAGCCGCTTTTTTTTATCAAAAACTAGTACATAATTGCAAAAAAAATGCTATTTTTCAACCTAAATCGAAACCTATTATTATGAGTTTATTTAGAAAGAAAGATTTGACGGCTATGTTAGCTCAATCTGAGGACGGCGGCAAAGGTCTAAAAAGAACCCTTGGTGCTGGTAACCTAATCGCCTTGGGTATTGGTGCCATTATTGGTGCTGGTTTATTTGTAAGAACCGCTGCAGCAGCTGGGCAGGCAGCTGGTCCTGCTGTAACATTATCCTTTATTATCGCAGCAGTAGGTTGTGCTTTTGCTGGTTTATGTTATGCAGAGTTTGCTGCTATGATCCCAATTGCAGGAAGTGCTTATGCTTATTCTTATGTTACAATGGGTGAATTAGTTGCATGGATCATCGGCTGGGCATTGATTATGGAATATGCTTTAGGTGCTGCTACAGTTTCTATCGCTTGGAGTGAATATTTAAATAAGCTGACCGGAGGAGCCATTCCATATGAATGGAGCCATAGTCCGTTTGAAAGCTTCACAGATAGCTTGGGTGTAGCGCATTCTGGTATCATGAATGCACCTGCATTGATTATCCTTTTGGCTTTGACTTTATTGTTGATCAAAGGTTCTCAAGAATCTGCGATTGTAAATGCAGTGATTGTATTTATCAAAGTGGCCATCGTAATTATATTTATTGCGATTGGATGGCAGTTCATTAAGCCTGAAAACCATACTCCATATATGATTCCTGCTGGACAAGCGGCTGTTACCGATAGTGCTGGTAAAGTGATTGCAGATTATTCTGGCACATTCAAGCATGGCTGGGGCGGTGTACTCGGTGGTGCTGCCATTGTATTCTTTGCCTTTATTGGCTTTGATGCTGTTTCAACTGCTGCACAAGAAGCGAAGAATCCAAAAAGAGATATGCCAATTGGTATCTTAGGTTCTTTGGTCGTATGTACTATTCTTTACATCTTATTTGGCCACGTTTTAACGGGTGTTGCACCTTGGACTGATTTTGTGGATCCAGAAAAAGGAAGAGAAGCTTCTGTAGCCTATGCGATATCTACTTATATGACAGGATATGGCTGGTTGGCCACTGCGGTGACCGTTGCGATT
>CALPLN020000169.1 GCA_943324415.2 Sediminibacterium ginsengisoli
CAATGCCAATGATGAATATCTTAAATGGTGGTGCACACGCAGACAATAAAATCGATTTCCAAGAGTTCATGATCATGCCAATTGGTGCACCTAGCTTTAGCGAAGGTTTACGTTGGGGTGTGGAAATTTTCCATCAATTAAAAAGTACTTTAAATAAAAAAGGAAACAGCACGAACGAAGGTGATGAAGGTGGATTCGCTCCAAACATTCAAAGCAACGAAGAGGCAATTGAAACAGTATTAGAAGCAATCCAATCTGCTGGTTACAAAACAGGTACTCAAATTGCCATTGCAATGGATGCAGCAAATAGTGAATTGTGGAATGCTAAGAAAAAGAAATATGTTTTCCATAAAAGTTCTGGCAAGGAAATGAGCTCTGATCAATTGGTTAAATACTGGGAGAGCTGGGTGAAAAAATATCCTATCATTTCTATCGAAGACGGTATGGCAGAAGACGATTGGGCTGGTTGGAAAAATTTGACTGACACCATCGGTAGCAAATGTCAATTAGTAGGTGACGATTTATTCGTAACCAACGTAAATCGTTTACAAACTGGTATTGATAAGAAAATTGCAAATGGCTTATTGGTTAAAGTAAATCAAATTGGTACTTTAACTGAAACAATCAATGCAGTAAGCTTAGCACAAACCAACGGATACAATACCATCATGTCACACAGAAGTGGTGAAACAGAAGACAATACAATTGCAGATTTAGCAGTTGCATTGAACTGTGGTCAAATTAAGACTGGTTCTGCATCTCGTTCTGACCGTATGGCTAAATACAATCAATTGATCCGTATTGAGGAGCAATTGGGCGAAACTGGAGTTTTCCCAACAAAGGGCAAATTGAAGTTCGGTAACAAATAAGTTAACAACGATAGATATAAAAGGAGTTCCATCATCGGAGCTCCTTTTTTGTTGAATTATTATTGGCTTATTCTAATAACTGTACTAATTTTAGGGCAATCATTCATTATGCAAACATTGAAAAAACTAATCCCCTTTGTGGCCAATCGCTATTTTATAGCTTGCCTGGCTTTTGTGGTGTGGATGCTTTTTTTTGATCAACGAAACTTTTTTTTACAAAGAGATCGTGCAGATGAATTGGAAAAATTAGAGCAGGCAAAATCCTATTACGAAAAAGAAATTTCAACTACGGAGGAACAGTTGAATAATTTACAAAGTAATCCAGGTGCGGTAGAGAAATATGCAAGAGAGCGATATCTTTTAAGAAGAGAAGGAGAAGAAGTCTATTTATTTGAAGACACTGCTGCAGCGAATGGCCAAAAGAATAAATAAGTAGCTCGTTTCATGAAACAACAAGAACGTTATCAAGGGGTGATTGATTATTTTTTAGAGCATGTCCCTGTAGCGGAAACAGAGCTAACGTATGAAAATCCTTTTCAGTTATTAGTAGCAGTGATTCTCTCTGCACAATGCACCGACAAGCGAGTTAATTTAACTACGCCAGGTATTTTCAAAAAATACCCAAATCCTGAAACCATGGCTAAGGCTAGCTTTGATGACTTATTCCCTTTAGTTCGAAGTATTTCTTATCCCAATAATAAAACAAAACATTTGATTGGTACGAGCCAGCTATTGATTGCTACATTCAATGGGGAAGTGCCCATGACCATCAATGAGTTGATACAGCTTCCTGGTGTTGGCCGTAAGACAGCCAACGTCATCACAAGCGTGATTGACCAACAACCCAATATGGCTGTCGATACCCATGTATTTAGAGTCAGTAGAAGAATTGGCTTGGTGCCTATGACAGCAGGTACACCATTGGCAGTAGAGAAAGGGTTAATCAAAAATATTCCATCTGAATTAGTACATAAAGCACATCATTGGCTCATCTTGCATGGGCGATATACCTGTTTGGCTCGTAGTCCAAAATGTGACAGTTGTGGCATCACGGCATTGTGTAAGCATTTTGAAAAAGAAGCCAAGAAAAAAGCGAAATTAAAAGCATAAAAAAAGCGCCTCATCTTAATTAGACCGAGGCGCTTTTTTTATTTTACAAATAGGATTCGATTGCAGTAATCAATTCTTGTTTTGTGATGGGAATACCCATGATTTTATTATATCCTTTTGCGTCTACTAAATATTGATCTCTGATAATTTTGATCAATTGTCCATTGTTGATTTCTGGAATCAGAATGGTTTCAAATTGAGCAAGAATATCTCCCAAGTTTTTAGGGAAAGGGCGCATATACTTAATGTGAGCATGGCTTACAGCCTTACCTTGACTTTGTAATTGTAATACAGCACTCTTAATGGTACCATAAGTAGATCCCCATCCAAGTACCAATACTTTTCCATTTTCTGCACCACTGTCTATCGTTTGCAATGGAATGTAGTCTGCTATTTTATCTACTTTAGCTTGTCTCATTTTTACCATGAATTCATGGTTCTCTGGATCATAACTCACATTGCCTGTCTCGTGTTGTTTTTCGATACCGCCAATACGGTGTTCGAATCCTGCAGTACCTGGAACGGCCCAAGGTCTTGCTAATTTTTCATCTCTCTTGTAAGGCAAGAATTTCTCTTCTCCTTCGGCCAAGCTTGTTTTGAATTTAACTTCAATGGCAGGCAAGTCAGCAGCAGCAGGGAATTTCCATGGTTCAGCACCATTGGCAATGTAGCCATCACTTAAAAGAATCACCGGTGTCATATGTTGTAAAGCAATTCTCACTGCTTCAAAAGCCATAAAGAAACAATCGCTCGGTGTAGCCGCAGCTATAATAGGAATGGGTGCTTCTCCGTTACGACCATAATAGGCTTGCATTAAATCGCTTTGCTCGGTTTTAGTGGGTAAACCGGTAGACGGTCCACCTCTTTGGATATTGACAATCAGCAATGGTATTTCTAACATAGTCGCCAATCCAATTGCTTCGGTTTTTAAAGCCATACCTGGTCCAGACGTCGTTGTCAAGCCAATTGATCCACCATAGCTTGCGCCAATGGCAGCTGTAATACCTGCAATTTCATCTTCTGCCTGGAATGTTTTAATTCCAAAATTTTTGTACTTACTCAATTCATGTAAGATATCAGAAGCAGGGGTGATTGGATAAGAACCAAGGAATAAAGGCAGACCACTTTTTTGTGAAGCTGCAATCAAACCCATTGACAATGCTTGATTCCCCATGATACTTCTATAAGTACCTGGTTCCATCTTTGATTTCTCCACCTTATACCTTGCATTGAACAATTCAGCAGTTTCACCATAATAATAACCTGCTTTCAATACATCAATATTGCTCTTTAATATATTTTCTTTCTTACCAAATTTTTCCTCTAAGAAGTCGATCGTATTGTCTAAATTTCTATTGTATAACCAATAAATTAAACCAAGTACAAACATGTTCTTTGCACGATCACGTTCTTTTGTACCTAATTCTGTATTTGACTTTAATGCTTCTCTTGTTAATTTGGTGATATCCACTTTGGTTAATTCATATCCATCCAAGCTTCCATCTTCCAATGGATTGATCCCCTCGGGATAGGCAGCAAGTCTTAAATTTTTTGCATCAAATCCTTCGATATTCGCGATGATTTTTCCGCCTTTTTTCAAGCCTTTTAAATTCACTTTTAAAGCAGCAGCGTTCATCGCAACCAACACATCGCAAGTATCACCTGGTGTGTAAACTGGATTGGAGCTAAAG
>CALPLN020000170.1 GCA_943324415.2 Sediminibacterium ginsengisoli
CGTTTTTGCTTCTAAGGCGGTTAATCCTGCAGGGAATGATGGATTATTCTACGGCAACCCGGCTTTCTTTTTAACACAATTAAAAGCGATGGTGATTGTTGTTGCTTATAGCTTCACAGTCTCTTATGGTATCTTTAAATTGATCGCCTTTATCTTACCACTTCGCGTGTCACAAGAAGAGGAGGAATTGGGACTTGATGCAACTCAACATGACGAAAAATATGGCAGAAATCCAATGAAAGCTTAAATCTAACTAATGATTAAATACTTTTTTCTAGCCCTTAGTATCAGTTTGTTAAGCCTTGAGGGATTGGGCCAAATTGATACAACAACAAAAAATAATCCATTTAGCGTGAGTGGCTCAGTAGACGTTTATTATAGAAACGCATTCAATACTGCGAAAGATGCAAAAAATAACTTTACCAGTTTCACCAATTCAAATCAACAAGTGCAAATTGGTATGGCATCTGCAAAAATAGATTTTACAAAGGATCGTTTTTTTGCTACAGTTGATTTGGGTTATGGTAAAAGAGCCGAAGAATTTTCCTACAATGACAAAGGTGTCCTAGCCAATATCAAACAAGCTTATATCGCATACAATGTGACAGAAAGACTAAAACTAAGCGCAGGTAAATGGGCAACCCATATTGGTTACGAATTATTAGATGCACCCTTAAACAGAAATTATAGTATGTCATATGGATTTTCTTATGGACCATTCTTTCATACTGGATTAAAGGCAGACTTTGCCATCAATAGCCGTTCCGGATTGATGTTAGGTATAGCAAACCCCACTGACCATCTCAATGGCAATAGCCCCTACAAGGTTTTCATTGGACAATACAGTAATAAACTTTTCAATGATAAAACTTTGCTGTTCCTCAATTACCAAGGTGGAAAAACAGGAGCGGAATCTAGCTTCAATCAATGGGATCTAGTACTGACGAATGCATTCAGTGATCAAGTTTCGATCAACTATGACGGAACTGTATTTATGTCGAAAATTGCTGGCAAAAAAAGTATCTGGAAAAGCAATGCACTTTACGTGAACTACGACCCAAATAGCAAAATCGGGTTGACCTATCGATCGGAGTTTTTTTATGATAAAAACGCCATCTCTGCAGGTGCATTCGCAACCAATATTTTCGCAAACACCTTATCCTTAAAATATAAAATAAATAAATTAACCCTAAATCCGGAATTGCGAATCGAAAAAGCAAAAGATCCGATCTATAACAATAAAGAAGGCAAAGCAGCAAGTCAATCTGCTAGTGTTATACTAGCAGCGATCTATACATTTTAATGGTTTTTTTGGTTTTTAAGCAAGCAATCTACGGCCTGAATTTCTATTCGGGCCTTTTTTATTATATTAGCGGTCAACATGAAAATAATAGTACGTCCATTCCAATTGCTCTATTGCCTATACGCCATAATTGTCTTTGCATTGTTGAGCCTTTTATCAGTTATTGCGATGTTTTTTGTACTCCCTTTTAGCAAGAAAAATTTCAGTAAACGGATCTATAAAATATGTCGCTATTTTGCTAAATCATTGTACTTCTTTTTAGGCATTCGACATCAAGAGATTTTCGAAGGCATCCATCACTTTCATCAACCACATATTTTTGTAGGCAATCACAATTCGTATATGGACATCCCTCCTATCGTCCAATTGAAGCATCAACCCATACGACCTTTAGGAAAATTCGAATCATCCAAGATTCCATTATTCGGTTTATTTTATCGAAATGCGGTCATTATGGTTGACCGATCTGATTCAGAAAAAAGAGCACAAAGTCTGCGGAATTTAAAAGATGCGTTGAAAGCACATATTTCTATCTTTATTTTCCCGGAAGGCACATTTAGTATGACCGAAGAAAGACCATTAAAAGACTTTTACAATGGCGCTTTCAAGCTAGCCATTGAAATGCAAGTGCCCATTCAGCCAGTGCTCATGGTAGATGCCATTGACAGAATGCATTTTAGCAGTATTTCTAGCCTAAGTCCGGGTAGAAACAGAGTGGTTTATCTACCAACGGTTTATGTAGACAATTACACCATGGATGACTTAGAATTATTAAAGCAACAGGTACATCAAATGATGGAAGATGGCTTAAGAAGATATCGAAACTATCCAGCTTCTTAATGTATTTTTGTACCCCATTATGTTCGCCGAAATCATCATACCATTAGCCCTTCCTAAAAATTATACCTGGGCCATTCCCGCTGAATTGTCAGAAGGCGTAATGGTAGGTATGCGTGTAGAAGTGATGTTAGGATCCAACAAGCGTTATGCAGGAATCATCAAACGAATCCATACTGAAAAACCTGCTGGTTTTAATCCTAAACCTATTTTAGGAATACTAGATGACGCCCCAATCGTTTTCCCAGTTCAATTACAATTATGGGAATGGATGGCCAATTATTATATGTGTACGGAAGGAGAAGTCATGCAAGCGGCAGTACCAAGTCATTTGAAAATATCGAGCGAGAGTATTTTTGTATTAAATGAGGAGGCTGATATCGATGGACAACAATTGAGTGATACTGAATATATTATTTCTGAAGCATTACAAATTAAGAAGCAATTGAGCTTAGTAGAAATTCAGAAGCTTTTAGATAAAAAATCCGTTTACCCAGTCGTAAATAAACTCATTCAAAAAGGAATTTGTTCTGTAGAGGAAACCATGCATGACAAGTATACCATCAAAGTTGAAAATTTATTGCATTTACATCCTGACTATAAATCAGAAACAGCTTTAGAACAATTATTGAATGATTGGAGCAGGGCTCCTAAACAACTTGCACTCCTTCTATCTTTTTTGCATCTTCAAAAAACAGAAGGACTTGTCCAACAGAAAGCATTGTTAGAAAAATCAGGGGCAGCTCATGCTCAATTAAAAGCATTGGTTGACAAAGGTATACTTGTTGTAGAAAAAAGAAAGATAGACCGATTAGCGGTTGACCTAAGCCTTGGTAACACTGACCTACATCAACTGTCTGCAGCACAAAAATTAGCATATGATTCCATTGTGGAACAAATGAAAACACATGCTGTCAATTTATTGCACGGTATTACTGGAAGTGGCAAAACTCAGATTTATGCTGCATTAATAGAACAAGCCATTCAGTCCAATCAACAAGCATTGTACATGCTTCCAGAGATTGCATTGACTGCGCAAATGATTCGTCGACTCAAGAAATATTTTGGCGGAAAAATAGCCATCTACCATTCTAAATTTAATCCTAACGAAAGGGTTGAAATATGGAATAAAGTAAAATCAGGGGATATTAAAATTGTATTAGGTGCTAGATCGGCCTTATTCCTTCCTTATAAAAACTTATCCTTAATCATCATTGACGAGGAACATGATGCTTCTTATAAACAACAGGATCCTGCACCAAGGTATCAAGCGAGGGATACTGCTATTTATTATGCAAATCTATTAGGTGCTAAAGTCGTTTTAGGATCTGCCACTCCTTCTATTGAGACCTATTACAATGCAATGCAACATAAGTTCGGCTACTACCACTTAAAAGAAAGGTATAGCGAAGGCGCCTTACCACAGATGTTGATTGTGGATACAAAAAAGCAGAGCGACCAATCAGCTATTCTAACACCCTATTTACTCGAGTCAATTCAAGCGACAGTTGCAAAA
>CALPLN020000171.1 GCA_943324415.2 Sediminibacterium ginsengisoli
AGGTGTGCCTTTTACCACATACATGGTTTGTTCTGTTAAGATATCGTCTTGTGCTAATTTATCATCCCATACAATTCCAACAGAGTTGGTAGCAGGATCAATGTTCTTATAATATTTTTTACCAAATACAGCATCCTTACCTGGGTAACGGAAGATCCATCCAAATTGCTTTCCAGTGACTTCCACGACCATTGCGTTCTTAGGAGGTTCGCCAGTAAAGAAGAACCAGTTACGTAGACCAAAAATAACCAAGACTGTCAACGTGATGGCAGGAATAGCTGTCCAGATTAACTCCAACTTTGTGCTATGCGCAAAGAAGAATGCTTTTCTGTTGTCTTTCTCCTGATATTTAAATGCAAACCAAAATAATAAAACCTGAGTGATCACGAATACGATACCTGTAATGGCTAAAGTCACCCAAATCATTTGGTCAACTTTTTCTCCTTGCACACTTGCAGCTTCTTGCGCTAACAAAGTCTTGTCAAAAAGATACTCATTACATACATATACACCTACAAAGCCTAATACCAAAAACACGACCATTAAAGCACCATTGATCTTGTTGTTTTGTTTACGGCTAGTCTCTTCTCCTTTAAGGACAGAAACGTACTCACTTGCTTTTGCGATTTGAAAAATCACAATAAAGATGAGGGCAATAATTGCTATGGATAAATATAAACTCATAATCGTATTTCTATTTTCTTACTCTAATAATTTTTATACAAGTGTGTTGACTAAGTATGGTGGATAATACTTTCTTTTAAGAATGGATGATGCTTCGCAATCAATGGCTTGCTTGCTAAAGCTTTTGCCACAAAGAAAATCATCACACCAACAAAGAAGGCAAGGATACCAAAATCCAATAGACCTAATTCAACATGCTCTTTCATCAAAGAACCCATTACCATTTGGTAAAAATCGATCCAATGCCCAAAGATAATCACAACTGCCATCAACGCAACTAATGTGTAATTACGCTTAGCAGAACGCTTCATTAAGATTAACAAAGGCGCCAAAAAGTTGATGATTAAGTTCAAGAAGAAGATGCCTTTATAAGGACCTTGAACACGATGCTTAAAGTAAACTGTCTCCTCTGGGATATTTGCATACCAGATCAACATATATTGAGAGAACCATAAATACGTCCAGAAGATAGAGAATGCAAACATGAACTTAGCGATATCGTGTAAGTGCTCATTGTTTGTTAATTCTAAATACCCTTTATTCTTAAGGTAGACTACCCATAAAGCAATCAAGGCCATACCCGCTACAAAAGTACTAGCGAAAGTATACCAGCTATACATCGTAGAATACCAATGTGCATCGATACTCATCATCCATAACCAAGGAATGGTAGAAGCTACTGTTAAACCAAACCATACTAAGAAGAAACCCGAACGCACCATGCTTTGAATGTTAAATGCTTTCGCAGTAGTAGCATCCATTGGCGCTACATCGGCTTGATTGGATAACTGACGCATTCTATAACCAAAAACACTCCATAAAGTAATTGTCAAAGTCGTCCAGATCACAAAGAAGGTAGGATTCAAGAAACCAGTTTTTCCTTTTAAGATTGGATCGTTCGCCACAGCCTCTGTATCTAACCAATGGTAGATATGGTGCTTGTGACCAAAGATGATATACAATAAAACCATCAATGTGATACCACCAAAGATGGGCACCAATGTAGAGATGGCTTCTGGGATACGACGGAAGGATTGCATCCATGCAGCTTGTGCCATCGCACTAAAGCTTAAGAAAAACATAGCGGCGTTACATATCAATGTCCAGAAGATTGTGTTGTACATTAATGTACCCCAAAAATGAACTTGCTCATGCTCGTCACTGCTAAATCCTTTGGTAAACATACCATACAATAACACCGCGCCTCCAACACCAATTAAGGAGTAGGCCCATGTTTTTAGTCTACCAGGAATTTCGAATTGTTCTTTTATAGATGCCATCTTTTCTCTTTTAAAAATCTTTTAAATAAGTACTTTATTATTTTGCGGCTTGCGCTGCAGCTTGTTTGTTTTTGATGTATTTGATAATCATCCAACGTTGGTGCTTGTTTAATTGAGACGCATAAGAACCCATTAAGTTCTTACCATATGCTACTGAATAAAACATTTGACCAGCAGGCATGCTTTCATACTTTACATCTCCTACTAAAGTTGCAGGCTTTGCAGCGTAAGGACCATTGCCATCTTTATATAAAGGACCATTACCATCTAATTTAGCACCATGACAGATACCACAATTGATTAAATACAAACGCTCTGCTTCTGCAGATTCTTTTGCAGATAAAGAATCGATTGGATTCACTACAGACTTAGAAGCGATATAGTTGGTTGTATCACCTGCTTTGTCCATTGCAAAAGGGAAAGGCATTTCCTTACCACGTGCAATTGTACCAGCGACTGGCTTTGCATCAAAATGAATCCCTTGGTCTTTTAAGTAAGTCAAATCTGTGTAAGATTCGATAGCACGACTGTACGCCATATCCGGCATGTAAACAGAACCCGGAGTACGTTTTACGTCAGAGCAGCTAACCAAAGCAACCACCGCTACTAAAAAGCTTATTATTAAATATTTCTTCATCATGTATATCTTAATCAGTTTATAAATTCTCTTTTTTTTACCGAGCAACATTAAAAGTTGGTCACTTACATCGAAACTTGCCCCGCAAGTTTCTCTTCCTTATCGTAAGTGCCAAACCACCAATCTTCTTCTGCAACTTGAACATCTGTTTCCACAGCACCGTTTGCTTTTAATAAAGCCAATAAATCATCGGTGTTTGTTTTATCAGTACACTCAATCGCCATCACAAATAAATCGTCTGTTGCTCTTTTATGGAAGTGGTGCTTTTTCACACCTGGTGCCAATTGACATAGGTAGCAGAAAGTTAACACCATACCCACCGCAGCAAACAATACGGTTAACTCGAAAATAATTGGGATCCAAGCTGGCAAAGCAAAATGTGGTTTACCACCAATGTTCAAAGGCCAATCTTTTGTGAAGATCCAGCTGATTGCGCTGATTGCTGTTGTGGTACCAGTGATACCATAAATAAATCCAGCAGTGTGTAAACTTGTTTCACGCATTCCTAATGCATGGTCTAAACCGTGCACCGCAAATGGTGTGTACACATCTTTGATCTTATAACCAGCAGTACGCACTTGCTTCACTGCAGGAAATAAAACTGCTTCGTCATCAAAACAGCCAACTACGAATTTCTTTTGTGCCATAATTATTTTCAATTAATATTCAGATCCAAATAATTTCTTTTTTAAAAGCGATTAGTGCGCGTTGTCATGAACAAATTTGTCCAGAGGTTGCGCCTCAATGCTTTCCATTCCTGGTTTGAATGATTCACCACTTCTCTTTAATACATACTTAATTTCTGCCACAGCAATTACTGGGAAGTATTTAGCAAATAAGAAGAAGCAAGTGAAGAACAAACCAAATGTTCCCACATAGAAACCAATTTCCCAAATGGTCGGGCTGTAGTATACAGACCAGCTAGATGGTAAATAGTCACGATATAAAGAGGTAACGATGATTACAAAACGCTCGAACCACATACCAATGTTAACGATGA
>CALPLN020000172.1 GCA_943324415.2 Sediminibacterium ginsengisoli
CTAAGAAGATGATTTTAGGCTGATTGATCAACGTGGTTGCAATTGAAAATCTTTGCTTCTGCCCCCCACTCAATTCTTTAAATTTTGACTTGGCCTTATCTTCTAAATTGACTTTAGCCAATAGTTCCATAGGTTCGATCTCCATTTGATACAATCCAACAAACAATCGAATCAGTTCAATTAAATTTAGATTGGGATAAAAGCCTGCAGTTTGTAATTGTACTCCAATGATTTTTTTGATGGCTTCGGGCTCTTTGTCTAAGTCCATACCATCTACCACCACTGTTCCCCCAGACTTTTGTCTTAAGGTTTCAATGATTTCTAAAGTGGTAGACTTCCCTGCACCATTGGGTCCCAACAAGCCAAATATCTCTCCTTTATAGACGTCAAAACTAATCCCTCTGACTGCTTCAAAATCGCCATAGGACTTAGTCAAATCCTTTACTTGAATGATAGGTGTACTCATTGTTACTTGTATTAAATCGTTCTTTAGCAAAAATAACCTAACTAACTTATATTTGCGCTATCTAAATTAGTAACATGAAGGTAGGTATATTAGGCGGAGGACAATTGGGAAGGATGCTTTTACAGGCAGCAGCAAACTATGATCTAACCACTTTTGTGTTGGAGAAAGACCCTACTTGCCCTGCAGCACATTTATGCCATCATTTTACATTAGGCGATATTTTAGACTACGACACCGTCTATCAATTTGGTAAAAATCTAGATGCTATCACCATTGAAATCGAAGCAGTGAACGTGGATGCATTGACACAACTAGAAAAAGAAGGCGTTAAAGTTTATCCAACTCCTGCTGCAATTAAAATAATCAAAAATAAAATTGCTCAAAAACAATTTTATGCAGACAACGAAATTCCAAGCTCAAAATTCGTAATCACTGAAACAGCCAATGCCCTGCACCAGCACTTAGATTTATTGCCCGCTGTCCATAAATTAGCAGAGGGTGGATATGATGGCAAGGGCGTTCAAATCATCGAGGACGAAAAAGCAATCGCACTGGGCTTTAATGCACCAGCTGTCCTAGAAGCAAAAGTGAAAATTGTAAAAGAATTGGCTTTAATTGTAGGCATGAATGCACAAGGTGAAACAGTGATCTTCCCTCCTGCAGAAATGATTTTTGACCCTGTATATAATTTATTAGACTACCAATTAAGTCCCGCTAAAATTGAGGAGAAGCAACTTTGGAAAGCAGAAGCCATTGCTAGAAAAGTGGTGCAATCATTGAAAAGTCCGGGTCTTTTTGCAATAGAACTTTTTGTAGATGATCAAGGAGATATTCTTGTCAATGAAACTGCACCAAGAGTTCACAACAGCGGACACCATACCATCGAAGCCAATTATAGTAGCCAATACGATATGTTGTTAAGAATTATTTTAAATTATCCATTAGGCAATCCTACTCCGATTATGCCAAGCGCTATTGTGAATCTAATTGGTGCAGAAGGTTATACCGGAGATGTTGTCTATGAAGGCTTAGACGAAGTCATGAAAATGGAAAATGTGTTTGTTCACCTTTATGGTAAATTAACCACCAAGCCGGGAAGAAAAATGGGCCATGTGACCATTATTAGCAACGACTATATGGACTTAACACATAAAGCAAATAAAATAAAGCATACACTTAAAGTCATTAGTAAATAATCGACTTTAACCTACCAATTGTTCCCTGTTTATTCCCCATTTACATTCATTGCGGTCTTTGGCTTTGATTCAATCAATTTTTTCTTGACTGCAAGGCTTCTGAAATAACCAATACCAATGATACTCTTCGTTTGCAATCCTGGCGACTTTTTAAGTGGACCAAAAATTCGAATTTTATCATCATAGATCAGATCTAAACTATAAGTAGCTGAAAAGTTTTTATTAATCTTAAACGTGAACAAATTGGTCATGAAAAAATTAACATTTTCTGGTTTGTCATAATAATTAGAGAAGAAATCGGCACGACCCTTATAATTGATATTGGGTGCAATGACTTTGGAATAATTTACGGTCACAAATAAACCTGTTTCTCTTTTAACCATCCTTCCTGTATCCACACCATATTTACCTAAGTTCGCTAACTTTTTATTTAAAACCAATGTCGTTCTTGAAGTTAAAGGAGAAAAGAAAAGTGAGAAATTATTATCAGGCTTATAGTCTAAACCCGCAGAAATAATGATATAAGCTGGTGCGAATAAAGAAGAAGTAAATGTCGCTTTTGATCCACTAAAACTATAGCCATCAAAGAGCTGTGAACGAAAATTAAATAACCCTGATAGATACCATTTTCCAACTGTATCTATTTTATATCCATACTTACTCAATAGATCTAGTCGATCATCATTTTTTCTACCACCTTGTGATGTAGATTGAACAAAGCCAAGATTTACGTCAATATTATTGTCCCAACTTTGACGGTCTTTTTTATAGTAGGCGAAATAATTAAAATAGCTATTGATTGACATATTGAAATTATCCCCTCCTGCAGCCCAATTGCTCAATGAACTTTGTGACACATTTAAATTATACAACCCCCCTTGCTTCCAATTCCAATTAGTCGTATCTGAATCTTTTTTAATATTTCTTGAGGTCTCAGATCTCAACTTTGCCACTACTAGATCTTGTGAATAGGCCAAGTTCAAACTAAAAACAGTCAATAATAAAATCAATCCTTTGAGCATGTACAATTTTTTATAAATATACGGACTAGTCAATAATCGATTGATTATAAGCTTAATATAAAATTTATTACTATATATGATCCAATAATTTAATCATTTGTATATCAAAGGATTAGGAATTAGGTCTGACAAGTTGACACATAAAATTATTTTGACTAAGTTTGCAGTTCAAATCAAGTGCATGGAAACCAACTTACTGATCGATAAAACCCAGGATGAAACTAGACAAGGCGAAGCCTATGCTAGCCAAGCGAATGCGGGTGTCTTCGAAAAGCACTTTTATGTAGAATATTATTATCGTCATTATTAATAGATAATACATTGATAATCAATAATTTGTAAATTTATTGATTATATTTCCACCCATATTCCACCCATATCATTTTTTTTACTAATTTTAAATAAGTAAAAATTATTGAAATGGATACTACTAAACTAAAGAAGAAATATGGTTGGAGTGAGGAATTAGAGGATTTCTTTATTAACTCTAATACCCTACTGAAAACACAGTATCGTGGTTCATTTAGATTAAAAAAACATAATGATTCCTATTTCTGGTATTATCGTTTAGGTTCTGATATTTCTAATCGGGATAAGTATTTATGTTCTGTAGAACCTAAAGAGAAATCAAACAATCAGACATCATTTCAATATAGTTGTGAGGTTCTATTATCAAAACTCCAATCACATTTTACCATCTCAATAAAGGATAAAAGATTCCTTTTTCCCTATGTTCAACAATTCATTGATTTATTAGAAAAAGAGGGACAGAGTTCAATTGGTAGAAACTCTAAAACAACCTCTGGTATGATTGGGGGATTAAGAAACTTTAAAATATGGAGTGAATCAAATCAAATTAAACTCCATATA
>CALPLN020000173.1 GCA_943324415.2 Sediminibacterium ginsengisoli
ATATACAGCCCTTGGAGGTAAAATTCCAAAAGGTGCATTGTTAATAGGCCCTCCAGGAACAGGTAAAACTTTATTGGCAAAAGCGATGGCTGGAGAAGCACAAGTGCCTTTCTTTAGCTTAAGTGGTTCTGATTTTGTGGAGATGTTTGTGGGTGTGGGTGCGAGTCGTGTGCGTGATTTATTCAAGCAAGCAAGAGAGAAAGCGCCATGTATCATTTTCATTGATGAGATTGATGCAATTGGTCGTGCACGTGGGAAAAATGCGATGATGAGTAATGATGAGCGTGAGAACACATTGAACCAACTATTAGTAGAGATGGATGGATTTGGCGGCGATACGGGTATTATTATCCTTGCAGCGACCAATCGTCCGGATGTATTGGATGCGGCATTATTAAGACCAGGTCGTTTTGATCGTCAGATTTCGATTGATCGTCCAGATGTAAAAGGTCGTGAAGAAATATTTAAAGTACACTTAGGACCCATCAAGGTTTCTGAAAGTTTAGACGTACATAAATTAGCAGAGCAAACACCGGGATTTGCTGGTGCGGATATTGCGAATGTATGTAACGAAGCAGCGTTGATTGCAGCACGTAAAGGAAAGACAGGCGTAGAGATGAAGGATTTCCAAGACGCGATTGATAGAGTCATAGGTGGACTAGAGAAAAAGAATAAAATCATTTCAAAAGAAGAAAAAGAAGTGATTGCTTACCACGAAGCAGGTCATGCAATTTGTGGATGGTTCTTAGAGCACGCTTATCCTTTATTAAAAGTAACGATTGTGCCAAGAGGTACTGCTGCTTTGGGATACGCTCAATACACTCCTAAAGAACAATACTTATATACCATTGAGCAATTAA
The DNA here is from genome assembly GCA_943324415.2 of Sediminibacterium ginsengisoli. Classification (GTDB taxonomy): domain Bacteria; phylum Bacteroidota; class Bacteroidia; order Chitinophagales; family Chitinophagaceae; genus Sediminibacterium; species Sediminibacterium ginsengisoli_C. The sequence goes on from CALPLN020000173.1 coordinate 861, forward strand.
CAGATCAAATGTGTATGACTTTAGGTGGTCGTGCAGCAGAACAAATTTTCTTTGGAAAAATTTCTACTGGTGCGTCTAATGACTTACAACAAATCACCAAGATGGCTTACTCTATGGTAACCACTTATGGCATGAACGAAAAAATAGGTAATGTAAGTTTCTACGATCCTTCACAAGAGAACACTTTCCAAAAACCTTTTAGCGAGGAGACAGGAAAAATAATTGATGAAGAAGTGCGTAAGATGATTGACGCTGCTTACCATAGAACTTTAGATTTATTGAAATCTAAGAAAGAAGAAGTAGAAAAGTTGGCTCAAGCGTTATTGACAAGAGAGGTTTTACATAAGTCAGATGTAGAGGAATTGATAGGCAATCGTCCATTTGAGGAAAAAAAGATCCTTGAAGAAACCACTGTTGCTGCAGATGCGAACGATCAGTTTGCTCCTGGCGAAACCACTATTGTACAAGCTACAGACCAATCTGAAGACGTAATTGAAAATGCAAATGCAACTATTCAAGCTGCAGATGCAACTGATAATAACGAATAAGTTGTAAATGGAATCTCAAGGCGCAAGACAAAAAATATTGCAAAAGATAAAACAGGCATTGAAAGATCCAGTGCCTGTTCCTTTTCCAGATCAGGTGGGGGATACCCCCATTTTTATTCCTACAGAAAAAGAAATGGCGATAGAATTTGCTCAAAAGTTTACAGAACTCTTGGGCAAATTTGTGTATTGTGCCGATGAGCAAGAATTGATAGGACAATTGAATGCCTTGATTGTGGCAAAGGGTTGGAATAAGATTTATTCTAAAGAAACAGCATGGTTGGATAACATGTTGACTTTAAAATTTGACCCAGTTACCACAGATGACTTAGCAGATTGCGATGCAGCCATTACATTATGTACCCATTTAGTGGCGAGAACTGGCACCATTGTGTTAAGTAGTAAAGAAGCTAGCGGAAGAACTGCTAGTGTGTATGCACCTATTCATATTTGTGTAGCGTATGCAGACCAGTTGGTCTATGATATTTCTGATAGCTTAGTCAAGTTCAAAGACAACCTAGACGCTTTACCCTCTATGATCAGTTTTGCAACGGGACCTAGTCGTACAGCGGATATTGAAAAGACCTTGGTTGTTGGCGTCCATGGTCCAAAAGAAGTCTATTGTTTTTTAATTGATAATACACTGGATTAGTACCTTTCATCAAATCAACTTAGTTACATGGTATTGGACACCGGCAAAAAAGTATATTTTCTTTCAGACTTTCATTTAGGTGCGCCGAATGAAGTAGAAAGTAGAAAAAGAGAAGATCGCTTGGTGCGCTTTTTACAACATGCCCGTAAAGATGCCAGTGCTATTTTCATTGTAGGAGACATTTTTGATTTTTGGTTTGAATATAAAACAGTGGTCCCAAAAGGGTTTGTCAGGATCTTGGGCACACTTGCTCAAATAGCGGACCAAGGGATTCAATTACATATTTTTACAGGGAACCATGATTTATGGATGCAAGATTATCTAGCCAATGAATTACAGGCTAAAGTCTATTTTGAACCACAGGAATTTACCATTCAACATACACAGTTCTTGATTGGACACGGAGACGGATTAGGCCCTGGTGATAAAGGTTATAAGCGTTTAAAGAAAATATTTACCAATCCTATTTGTCAATGGTTATTCAGGTGGTTACATCCAGATGCAGGGATACAATTGGCCAATTATTTTAGTCGAAAGAGTCGTGCAAAAACTGGAAATGCGGATGAAATATTTTTAGGAGAGGATAAGGAATGGCTGATCTTGTATACCAAAGAAAAAGCAAAAACGATGCCGGTTGATTTTTTTATTTTCGGTCATCGTCACTATGCAATTGATTTTAAGATCAATGAAAAAAGTCGTTATATCAATTTGGGTGATTGGATACGTTTGAACACTTATGCTGTGTTTGACGGGAACGACATGCAATTGTTAACTTGGGAAAAAGCATAATAAAGCAATGAATCTAGATCAACAAATATGGAGTAATACAATACGAAGCTATTTATTTGTAGCAGGTATTTTGTTGGTTACACTCCTTATTAAAAGATTGGTTTCGCGTTTCTTCGCTAGCTTGATTTACACTTGGGTGGATAAGAAAAACCACTCAGATTTAAGAAAAAGCCATGTACACCGACTGTTGGTGCCTATCGAACAGTTCTTGTTGTTTTTGGTAGCCATTATTGCTTTATACGAATTGAAGTTTCCGGAAGCCTGGGATTTAAAGCTATTCAAGCTAAGCTTGCAGCAGTTTATTGAATCAGGGATTAAATTTATATTCATCCTGCTCTTAATTAGAGTGAGCTTGCGCACGCTAGAATTTATCTCTATTATTTTAGAGAATAAGGCGAGGTTAACAAAGGACTTATCTGACGATCAACTTATTTTGTTTTTTAGAGATTTCTTTAAGGTGATTATCTATATCATTGGTATTTTGATGGTCTTTAGGTACGTTTTCAATGAAAGTATCGGCAACCTAGTGACCAGCTTAAGTATTGTTGGAGCGGCTATTGCATTGTCTACTAGAGAAAGCTTAGAAAATATCATTGCCAGTTTTATTATCTTTTTTGACAAGCCTTTTACCATTGGAGATTTAGTTAAAGTGAGTG
>CALPLN020000174.1 GCA_943324415.2 Sediminibacterium ginsengisoli
CTAAGCTATCCTCCACATTGAACTTTAATAAATTGGGATCTTTTACAGGATCGTACTGTACAGGAACAGATTTGTCCATTTTTACGATCAAATTTACATATTTACCCTCTTTTTGCTTTGCAGAAGCAACAGTCTCATAACTACTTAAATCGCCTGTATAGCTTACTAACACTACAATTGCGGCTGCAATTAAGACCAATAAAATAAGATGTGTTTTCTTCATACCGCAAAGTTAACCAAATGGCCTTAAATTGCATCAAATTTTACGCATCTCATAAACTCCAATTATGCGCCTTTTTGACTATATCATTGTTTGCAAAAGTCCCGATTTTAAGAACGTCGACCGTATCAGCCAATTGATGCTTTTGATTACCCTAATGGCCTTATCCTATTCGCTTTATGCTGGTCTATACCCGAATCCTGCTTTATTAATTGCGATCATGACTTCGGTGGCTAGTTGGTGGGTATTTTGTGTCTACCAAAAGATTAAAGGGGGTGCACCTTATTACCGTTTAGGCTTGGTCTTTGCCTCTTGGGGATGGTTTTTATTACCCAATGCACTGCTAATAGCTGGGGTGTACTTGATTGCTGCTCTTTTTGAGCGTCAAGTGAAGTTTCCATATGAAATAGCGGTTGATCCTGCAGGCATCTTGGTCAACACCTTCCCGAAAAAGTTTTATCCATGGGCAGAAATTAACAATATGCTCATTAAAGACGATTATATTACAATCGATTTTAAAAACAATAAATTGATCCAAAAACAGGTCAATGAACCTGTTACTGAACAAATCAAAAGCGAATTCAATGCTTTTTGCGCTGAGCATTTAGCTAAAACAAACTAATTATGGCATTAACTGAATCCCCATATCTGCTTTACTCAGACGGAGAGGGCAATATTTTTGAAGATGAATCCTTATATGTAGTTGGTCGAGCTGGTTGGGATGCGTATCCAATTCCAGAAGAAGACTGGATCCCTTTACCAGAGGGCGGAAGCTTGTACGAATTGCCAGGCAGAAGAGGCATTGGACTAGATGTAGAAACGGGCGAAATGCGTCTTTGTGAAAAAGGATGGGCAGTGGCTGCTTTCATTCCTCCTGCGCATACTGGATTGTATATTGCCGCTTACGAGTCTTTGCCAGAAGCCCCGTTGTTACCCTTATTTTGTTATACCGCTGTGGGTTGGTTAGATGGCGTAAACTATGTACCAGCTGTCAGAATTGAACCAGATATTCGCCAGGATTGTGAAGGGTATGACCAAGCAACTATTGAATTTGGTACAGACCATTTATTAAAAACCTATAGCGAAAATAGATTGGTAAAACACCTAATGCAAAACTGCTGCATGACCTACCATTGTCCAGCTGCAAGAAATTTTGCGATGGGAAGATGGGAATGTCCTATTCCTATTTCACCAGCATGTAATGCCAATTGTATTGGTTGCATTTCATTCCAACCTATCGAAGAAGAAATCGTATCCAATCAAGAGCGTTTATCTTTTAAACCTACCGCTGCAGAAGTCGTAGAATATACGGTACCGCATTTAATGTCGGCACCATTCCCTATCGTAAGTTTTGGACAAGGATGTGAAGGTGAACCATTGTTAATGTGGGAGACGATTAAAGAGGCAATTATTGAAATCAGAAAGCATACAGATAAAGGAAGTATCAATATTAATTCAAATGGTTCTAATCCTAAAGCGGTTGCTGCATTGGCTGCAGTTGGCTTAGATAGTTTAAGAGTCAGTACCAATTCGGCACGTCCTGAAATTTACAATGCATACTACCGACCTAATAATTATACATTCGAAGACATCATAGAGAGTTTAAAAGTGATGTCTGCAGCAGGTAAATGGACTAGTATTAACTATTTTGTTTTCCCTGGGATGACAGATACGGTGGCTGAATATGAAGCACTCAGAAAACTCATAAAAGACACAGGGTTGAAAATGATTCAATGGCGTAATTTCAATATTGATCCAGATTGGTATCTAGGAAAAATTGGCGTGTCAGAACCAGGTGAAATTATGGGCGTAAAACAAATGATGGAATTAATTAGAGAAGAATTCCCTGACTTGAAATTTGGCTATTATAACCCTCCTATCGAAAGAATCAAAGGAGATTTTAATACTGAATTTGCACATCATTAATGTATATCCACTGTGAAGAAGCAATTGTGAAACTGAAAACTGAATATTGAAAAGACATTATAACAAACAAGTACAAATTGGAACCTTATTGGCCATCATTGCATGTGTCATTTGGTCTGGTAATTTTATTGCATCAAGATACTCTGTCCAATTAGCTGGGCCTATCAGCCTAGCTTTTTTCAGGTGGACGATTGCAACCATTACGATGCTTCCCTTTGCGTTAAAAAATTTAAAAAAAGAACAGCAACTTTTCAAAGACAATCTGAGTTACTTTTTTTGGATGTCTTTAGTCGGTGTGGCCGTTTACAACACAATGATTTACCAAGCTGGTCATACAACCACTGCCATCAATATGGCTTTGTACGGATCCATCATACATCCTATCGTTGCTACCTTATTGGCCGCATGGGTGGTACAAGAAAAATTACATTGGAAAAGTATTGCTGGGATTGGATTAGGCGTCTTGGGTATTATTGTTCTATTAAGCAAAGGCGATATCAACACTTTATTACATTTTAAATTTGCTACAGGTGATTTGTGGATGATTGGAGCAGGATGTTGTTTTGGTACTTATAATGTCTTTGTGCGTAAAAAGCCAGTTGGTGTATCTAACAATAGTTTTCTGCTCGTACTTTTTGCCTTGGGCACCATCCTGCTTTTCCCATTTGCAGTGTACGAAATGAATTATGTGCAACCTGTACATTTTAGTAAAGAGTTACTGATTGTGATTTTATACATCGGAATTGGGAATTCAACCATTGCCTACTTACTATGGAATATGGCCATTCATCGTTTAGGTGCCGCTAAAACTGCCTTATTTGGTACATTGATTCCCTTCTTAAGTTCTATCGAAGCCTTGTTCATTTTAAAGGAACAGTTTACCATTTTTCAAATCATTAGTGGGGTGATTATTGTTTCTGGAATAGTCATCAATACTTGGCCGTCAAAAATGAAACATGGAAATTAGTACCATCATTTTACTTTGCTTGATCGCATTTTTAGCAGGATATGTAGATGCGGTGGTGGGCGGTGGTGGATTGATACAAGTGCCAGCAGGGCTCATCCTCATGCCAACACAAGCAGTCTCATCTGTGATTGGCACGTTAAAAGTCCCATCTTTTATTGGCACCTGCTTTGCAACCTATCAATATTTACAAAGAGTTAAAATTCCACTATTTAGAGTCTTAATTTTTACGAGTATCGCATTTACAGCAGCGTTTTCTGGATCCTTATTACTGACTAGAATGAGTAGTCAATTCATGAAACCAGTCATTTTTTTTGTACTCCTTGCCATGGCTATTTATACATTCACTAAGAAA
>CALPLN020000175.1 GCA_943324415.2 Sediminibacterium ginsengisoli
TCAAAAAATCAAAGAAGGAAAAGACGACTTTGGTTTCAATGCAAGAACAGAAGTTTTCGAAAACTTATTTAAAGCAGGTGTTATTGATCCAACTAAAGTATCAAGAATTGCTTTGGAAAATGCAGCATCAATCGCTTCTATGTTGTTAACAACAGAGTGTGTGATTGCTGACAAACCAAAAGCAGAAATGCCAGCTCCGGGTGGCGCTCCTGATATGGGCGGTATGGGTTACTAATACTTTAACTAAAAGTATAAAAAAAAGTCCTCCAAGCAATTGGGGGACTTTTTTTATGTTATGCTATTTTTTCTTGCTTGCTAAAATACAATTGAAAACCTTTTACCAATAAGAGTTGCGCCACTCCATAAGTGGCCATGGTAACCAACCCAATGTTGTCAATTGGACTTTCAGTTGACCAATAAAATTTATTGAAAGCGAGTACTGCATCAGATGTAATAAAAAAGAGCATCCCAGGTGTCCAAAATAAATCTGCAATCAAAGCAGTCTTTGCATTCAATGAAACTCTAACTGTATACAATGCAGAAGTAGAGATCAAAACCATGTATACTAATACGGGATAAATCAACGCCCCCATTGCATCTTTCAAAAAGCTATATACAAATACACAAAATCCAGTCAATAAGAACAATGCAATGAAATATTTTCTTTTCAACTTTCCTTCAGTTGGCTTTATAGGATGAAAGAACAAAATATTAAAAATATGTGTAGTCATAAAGGCAATCATGCCTGGAATAAAATAAGCATCCGACAGTAAAAAAGCATCGCCTAAAAAAGAGCCAAACAAGCCTATTAAAATCAGGTACTTAGTTTTAGCTGCGGTTGCAAAAAATGGTTGCACATAAAAAAAGAGCATCAACAAAGGCAATAAAATCAATTTAGAAATATATTGAATACTTGTATACCCCAATAGTTGAGCAAACAAATGCATCATTAAAATAAGCAGGTAAATGGTGATGCCAAATTTTTGAATGAAGGGTTTCATCTTTTTAAATTTTGTGAATATTGGACTAAATATAGTCAAAGCAAGGGAATTCAGATTTCAATCCATAAATTTGCGCATGATCCACCCAGACGAAGCAGCATTTTACACCTATTGGGAAAAAGAACGCAGTTTACCCCATTACAAGCGCAAGCCCTTCTTAAGAGGGTTCAGTTTTAGTTTATTATTGGGTATTGTCATCTTATTAGTCGCTGAGATGGGCTGGTATGAACGAGCCAATATGGTTGCCAATGCTCGAGGCAACACCATTTGGATATTGATTGCGATTTTATTGATCTCCATAGGATTTGGATGGATTTATCAGCAATTTACTTGGGAGATGAATGAACAACGTTTTAACGAAATAAAGCATATAAAAAACAAAAAATGATCCATTTTACACCAAAAAACAACCCGAAAACAAGTTTTTCAACCCTCTTAAGCCTTTTTACGCTAATTGCTGGATTAGGCCTTTTATCGGCATGTAGTAAAAATGAAACCAGTACGGCATGTGCGGTTACCCCACAATATGTCAATGATAATTCTGCTACTCAAAGAGCTCAAATGGTTGCTTTTTGTAACAACAATGGTATCACTTACACGGTGCATCCAAGCGGTATTTTATATCAAATTATCACTCCAGGAGATACTGCTAAACCAACCCTATGTACTTCACTTACAATGACTTACACTGGAAAACTAATGACTGGCATTCAATTTGATGCGGGTACCATTACCTATCCTCTAAAGGACTTAATTGTGGGATGGCAGATTGCAGTGCCCTTGATTGGAAAAGGTGGAAAGATCAAAATGCTACTTCCCTCCTCTTTGGCATACGGCCCTAATGCAAATGGCAGTATTCCTGCCAATTCTCCCCTCTATTTTGAAATGAGCATCGACTAGAAATCACCCTCAAATTAATGTCTAAACGGCTTGATTTTAGGCTTGTTTCCATTATATTTGCCGACTAAAAATCAGTTAACCAAACTATTATGCAACTTAAAGGATTAGTGCGCTTTTTTACATTTGCGCTTATTTTAATTTGTCTTTACCAATTATCTTTTACATGGTTCGTTAGATCACATGAAAAAGCAATGGATGCTAAAGCAACTGCTTGGGTAAATAAACTACCAAAAGCTGAACAGATTTATCCAAGTGATAAAGATCAACAATTGTTATACAACGACAGCGTTTCAGATGCTAAAAAAGTGTATTACAAGCGTTTATTAGACAGTACAAAAGAAACTAAGCTATTCTTTGGCTTAACGACTTATGCTGCTGCTAAAGAAAAGGAATTGATGTTAGGTCTTGATTTACAAGGCGGTATGAGTGTAACCATGGAAGTTGGATTAGATGGTCTAATCAAATCTTTGGCAAACTACTCTAAGGAACCAGCTTTCAATACTGCATTAACAAATGCGGTAAGTAAAAAAGCAAACAGCAATGCCGATTTGATTACCTTATTCACTACTGAATATAAAGCAGTTAACCCTACCGGTAAATTGGCTCCTTTATTCGCTACTAGAAGCAATGGTAAATTAAAATTTGATGCATCTGATGCGACTGTAATTTCTTATTTACAAGAGCAGTCTATTCAAGCATTCAACAATACGTATAGAATTTTAAATACCCGTATTGACCGATTTGGTTTAGCGTCTCCAACGATTAATCCAGATCCTACAAAAGGAATTATCAATATTGAATTAGCAGGTATCTCTGATAAAGAGCGTGTACGTTCTTATTTACAATCTACTGCTAACCTTCAATTTTTTGAAGTCTATACTTTTGAAAATAAAGATTTCCAAACTGCCATTTTAGCTGCTGATAAAGCAATCGAATTAAGCAATGCGGGAATCGTTGATTCAACCGTAGTGGCTAAAGTTGATACGGCAAAAGCAAATGCTGCTAAGAATCCTTTGTTGAGAATTGTACAATTCACTCAACCTTATCAAGCAAAAAATGGCCAGTACATTTTCCCTGCTGAGATTGGTTATACAATGAAGAAAGATTCAGCTGTATTAAACGCCTACTTAGCATTACCAGAAGTTAAATCTAAGTTCCCATCGAACTTGGTATTCATGTATGGTAAGCCTGACGAATCAGATCCAAAAGCAAAAGACGTTCTACCATTATATGCTATCAAAACTTTAGAAAATGGTTTAGCTGAATTAGAAGGCGATCATGTAGCCAATGCTACTCAAGATTTTGACGAGCGTGGTAAAGTAGCCATCAAAATGAACATGGATAAGATTGGTACAAGCATTTGGGCTAAAATGACTTCTAAGAACGTAGGTAAGCCTATTGCCATCGTATTAGACAATATCGTTTACTCTGCTCCAAATGTAAATGATGCAATCACAACTGGTAATTCTCAGATTTCTGGAAATTACTCTTTAAA
>CALPLN020000176.1 GCA_943324415.2 Sediminibacterium ginsengisoli
AAAGTATAAGGTTGATGCATTTCTCTAACCGTACTTCTCTTAATCACTTTATTTTCTGCTTCATTGCGCTCTGGCCATGCGGCTTGATGTAGCGACACATATTTTGCAAAATCAGCAATCGAAGTAATCATCCCGCCCATTGCGCCATAAATACCGTCTTTTAATAATGGCACGTTTACCCAATTTCCTTTGATTGTACGATAGCCCTTTGCTAGGTTTTCTTTTGGTATAGCGCTGTATTCATAGGTGGTATGTTGCATCCCCAATGGATCTAAAATAATCTGTTTGATATAGGCGTCATAGGTTAATCCCGATACCTGATGAATGATATAACCCAACATAGCAAAACCTAAATTACTATACTCGTAATAAGCACCTGTTGTATTTGAAAACGAAAGTCCTTTTTCTATCAGCGCAATTAGATCTGCCTCTGAGTCGTCCAATTGCCTATCTCCCCATGGATTGTCCTCTGGGAATCCACCCTGATGTGACATTAAATGACGTATGGTAATGGGCGCGCCATCTTTCGTTAACACCTGCCCTTTCATACCAGGAATGTATTGATCTACTGGGTCATCAAGTTTTAGTTTTCCTGCATCTCTTAACTGAAGAATCGCCATGGTGGTAAAGCTCTTAGACATGGATGCGATACGAAACATGGTCTCATTATTTGCCGGTATTTTTTCCTCGATATTGGCCCATCCTCCCGTTTTTTGAAACAACAATTCTCCATCCAATAAAATCGCAAAAGCATAGGCAGGAAAATGGTTCTTTAAAGCGTAGGCTTTATATAAATCTTCCACAATAGGCATTGCAGCTTGAAGTTTGGCTTTTCTATTTTCGTCGGCAAAATCAGCAGGTTTAAACTGTTTAGCTGTTTGGGCAAAGCCAGTAGTAAACAACAACTGAGCAATAAATATGCCCGAAAGAATGCGTTTTTTCATAGGAGTGTATTCATCACAAATTAAGTTATAATTCAAAAAAATGCATTAATTTTCTGCACTTAATAAATAACTATGCGTAAACAACTTTTTTTAGTATTACTTGCTTTACCGCTATTCATTTTTGGACAACAAAAAGCCAATTATGATCTAGCTGCAAGATTTTCTCCAAAGAAATTGGACAAGATGATCTTCTCTTTATCTGTAGATCCTCATTGGTTAAAACAATCCAATAAATTTTGGTATGTGTACGAAACAAGTGAAGGAAAACAATGGATGATTGTAGACCCAGTAAAAAACGAAAAGAAGGCCATGTTTGACAAAGAACAACTTGCGGCTTCTTTAACAAAAATCATCAAAGACCCTTTTGATGCACAACACCTTCCGATTGACTCTTTAAAATTTATTAAAGACGAGAATTGGATTCAATTTGAAGTGAAAAGCAGTATTGAAATAGATAAGCCGGGTGCAAAAAAAGAAGCCAAGGCTGAAAAAATTAAGAAAGTATTTTACTTTGAGTACAACTTAACCACAGCACAACTCAACGAACTAGTTGGTTTCACAAAGCCTAAAAGAAAACCAAGCTGGGCAAATATTGCACCAGATCAATCTAAAGTGGTATTCGGTCGCAACAACAACTTGTACTATATGGACAAAGCAAATTATGAAAAAGCTTTGATCAATGAAGAGGATAGTAGCATTGTGGAGACTGCAATCACAAAAGATGGTGTACAAAATTTCGGCTGGCATAGTGATGGTGGCGAGACGAATGTTGATGCAGAAAAAAATAAAAATAAAAGAAAGTCGGTGTTTGGTTATTGGAGTGAGAATAGCAAACAATTGGCTATTGTAAAAGTAGACAACAGAAAAGTGAAGGACTTATGGGTAATCAATAGTATTGCAGATCCAAGACCAACCTTAGAGACCTATAAATACTGGATGCCAGGCGAAAAAGAAGCTCCAGTAGACCATTTAATGTTGGTAGATATGGTAAACTATACCAATAAGGAAATCAATGTTTCATTATACAAAGATCAAGACATTGCATTGTGGAATAAGTCTGCAGCAGTGAATGCTAGAGATGATGAATTTAGACCAATGATTTGGTTAGGTACCAATGAGCAAATGTATCTTGCAAGAACAAGTCGTGATTTAAAAAAGATCGATCAATGTATAGTGAATACCTCTACTGGCGAAGTAAAAGTAGTCGTAGCGGAATCCATGAACACTTCTATTGAGATAAAGAAACCAGAGTTAATTAAAAATGGTGCAGAATTAATAGAATGGAGCGAGCGTGACGGCTGGGCACATTTATACTTATATGATGGTCAAGGAAAATTAAAAAACCAAATCACTCAAGGAGCTTGGCATGTGGAAGAAGTGATTGGCGTAGATGAAGCAAAAAGAGTCGTTTACTTTACCGCAAACGGAAAAGAATCCATGAATGGTGGTGGTAAAGAAGACCCTTACTACATGCATTTATATAAAATCAATTTGGATGGTTCTGGCTTACAATTATTAAACTCTGGAAACTTTGATCATAGTGTTAGCTTAAATGACAACAACAGCTATTTTGTCAATACTGCTTCTAGAGTGAATACAACCCCTGTTTCCTCTTTACACGCTGCAGATGGTAGAAAATTAATGGATCTTGAAACTGCAGATTTAAGAAGTTTATTCGCAACAGGCTATAAATTCCCAGAAACTTTTAAGGTAAAGGCAGATGATGGGATCACAGATTTATATGGCGTAATGTATAAGCCATATGATTTTGATAGCACTAAGAAATATCCAATCATTGAATACGTTTACCCTGGTCCTCAAACAGAGTCTGTTAACAAGACCTTTAGCAAAGGAATGGATCGTATTGACCGATTGGCGCAATTGGGTTTTGTTGTAGTCACCTTAGGTAACAGAGGTGGCCATCCTGCTAGAAGCAAATGGTATCATAATTATGGTTATGGTAATTTAAGAGATTATGGGCTTGCTGATAAAAAAGCGACAATAGAGCAGTTAGCAGATAAGTATAATTTTATCGACCGCAATAAAGTGGGTATTCATGGTCATAGCGGTGGTGGATTTATGAGTACTGCTGCCATGTTGGTTTATCCAGATATCTTTAAAGTGGCCGTGAGCAATGCTGGTAATCATGATAACAGTGTATACAACAGATGGTGGAGTGAAAAGCACCATGGTGTGAAAGAAAATATCTCTGATAAAGGAGATACGACTTTCAGTTATATGATTGATAAAAATCCAGACTTAGCTAAAAATTTAAAAGGTAAATTATTGTTGATCCATGGTGAAATTGACAACAATGTTCACCCTGCTAATACTTTAAGAGTAGTGAATGCATTGATCAAAGCAAATAAGCGTTTTGATATGTTGATTTTGCCAACTCAAAGACACGGATTCGGTGACATGAATGAGTATTGGTTCTGGAGAACAGCCG
>CALPLN020000177.1 GCA_943324415.2 Sediminibacterium ginsengisoli
CTGTTACTTCTGCACCTAAATAATCTTCTGCAGTTTTTTTCATCTTCTGTAAAACCATTGCAGAAAGTTCTTGAGGTGTATACATACGGTCTTCAATTTGAACACGTACTGTATCGTTGTCCCCTTTTACTACTTTATAACTAGCCAAGCTTAATTCACTTGATACTTCATTGAAACGACGGCCCATAAAACGCTTCACACTAGAGATCGTGTTTTCTGGATTCGTGATCGCTTGTCTTTTAGCTGGATCACCTACTTTACGCTCTCCGTTTTTCAAGAACGCTACAACCGAAGGCGTGGTTCTTCTACCCTCGTCATTCGCTATTACTACTGGCTCACCACCTTCCATAACTGATACACAACTATTTGTGGTACCTAAGTCAATTCCTATAATTTTTCCCATAATGATTGATTTTCAATGATTAATTCACAACCATAGTTCAATCATTATGCCATTCTGTCGAATAGGCAAAAATGGCATAAATGTCAGTCAAGCTGCATTAAAAAGGGACTGAAATGGCATAAATAAGGTAAAAAACGGGAAGAAAAGGCAGAGAAATTAAACCGTGGTACTTTTAAAAGTAAAGTTCTTCTGACTTGTATAACTAAAAATTACCACAAAAAAGGTGGTCACAATCTTGGCAATAGTGGCATTCCATCCAAGTGCTTCTACAAATAATTTCAGAAAAATATAGTTCAGGAAGATGCATCCCAATACCACCATAAAGTATCGGAATAATTGTTTGGTTTTGCGTACCGAAGTTTCTTGAAATACCACATATCGGCTCAGATAAAAGCCTATCGGGAAGGTGACTGTGAAACTTATAATAAAAGAAGCGATATGGGGGCTAATGGTCAACCATCCTATCTCTACCGGGAGGGTTTCTAAAATGTAATTATAGGAGATGAAGAACAAAAGGATATCTAATACCGTATTGCCCCCACCACATGCTGCATATCGAAAGGTTTTCAATGGCATGAAACGTTTAAATAAGGGGTACAACCCATCTATTAGGTCTAGAATTAATTTGCTTATAAATTCGTGTACTTTCAACATGTATGCGTAAAGGTAATCTTAATTAATTACTTTTGCATTCGGTAATCCTATTTTATGCAATTGATCCAAAATTTAAAGCAGGCCACTGCAAATGCAATTCAAGCAATCTATCAAGTTCAAATCAAACCTGAACAGGTATTGGTGAATGAGACTAAGCCAGAGATTGAGGGTGATTTCACCATCGTCTTATTTGCCTTTGTGAAACAATTGGGTAAAAGTCCAGAAGAATTGGGCAATGCATTAGGCGAAGCTGTTAAAAATAGTATGCCAGGTTTGATCACCGATTTCAACATTGTAAAAGGGTTTCTAAACTTTACTATTAGCGATCAATTTTGGTTGGATTTTATTCAAGCAGCAGACACGAATCAATTGATCACCCCTACTGCAGATCCAAGAAAAATTATGGTGGAGTATTCCTCCCCGAATACCAATAAGCCTTTGCATTTAGGTCATCTTAGAAATAATTTTTTAGGTTGGAGTATCGCAGAAATATTGAAATTACAAGGCAATGAAGTAGTAAAGACTTGTATTGTAAATGACAGAGGCATTCATATTTGTAAAAGTATGATTGCATGGCAATTGTTTGCCAATGGTGCAACACCAGCAACAACGGGTCAGAAAGGCGATCATTTTGTAGGTGATTATTATGTCAAATACAACGACGCCTACAAAGCTGAAGTAGAACAACTCATTGCAAGTGGTAGGACAAAAGACGATGCTGAGAAAGAAGCCCCTATTCAACAAGCCGCACAAGCTATGTTATTGAAATGGGAACAAGGCGACGCTGAAACAATCGACTTATGGAAGCGTATGAATGAATGGGTGTATGGTGGATTTGAGGTGACCTATAAGAAAATTGGATCGGACTTTTTCAAAACTTATTACGAAAGTAATACCTATTTATTAGGTAAGGATTTAGTGGATCAAGGTTTAGCAAAAAAAGTATTTTATCAAAAAGAGGATAGCTCAGTTTGGATTGATTTAACGAGCGACGGATTGGATGAAAAGATAGTGCGCAGAAAAGATGGCACTTCTGTATACATCACACAGGATATTGGTTTGGCTGAATTGAAACAAAAAGAATTTAATACAGATGCAAGTATCTATGTTGTGGGTGACGAACAAAATTATCACTTTAAAGTATTGAAGTTGATTTGTCAAAAATTACAACTTCCTGCTGCTGATGGCATCTATCATTTAAGTTACGGTATGGTAGAATTACCTACCGGCAAGATGAAGAGTAGAGAAGGCACTGTTGTAGATGCAGATGACTTAGTGGATGGTATGGTGCAAATAGCAAAAGAAAAAACGGAGTCATTGGGCAAGGTAGATGACTTTACTGCAGAACAGTTGCAAAAATTATATGACACCATTGGATTGGGTGCTTTAAAATTCTTTTTACTAAGAGTTGATCCTAAGAAAAAAATGATCTTTAACCCAGAGGAAAGTATTGATTTCCATGGTTTCACTGGTCCATTTATACAATACACACATGCTAGAATAAAAAGTATTTTAAGAAAAACTGGTACGGCTGTGCATTCTATCGGCTCGGATCTTCTACCATTAGAAAAAGCGCTTTCTATGAAATTAGCAAGCTTCTCTGCAGTAGTGAATGAAGCTGCTGAAGCTTTAGACCCTTCAAAATTGGCTATCTACACTTTTGATCTTGCTAAATTATTCAATAGTTTCTATGCAGAGCTTTCGATTGCCAATGCTGAATCTGAGGATAAGAAAAATTTAAGAATACAATTGGGGATATTAACAGCAGCAACTTTAAAACAAGCCATGCATGCATTAGGTATTGAAGTTCCAGAACAAATGTAATCTAGAGATACAAATAGCTTAGTCCTCGAACCCCCACTCTGTTTTTAATTGTGTTAGTTGTTCGGCAGGTAAACTACATTGATCATAATGTCCTGCATTTCTCTTTTGACGCATGGCCTCATAAATTGTCACAGCACATGCAACCGAGATATTCAAACTTTGTATGATACCCATTTGAGGTATGATAAAATTTCCATCGGCCATGGCACGTAATTCATCTGATACACCATCATGCTCGTTACCAAAAACCAATGCGACAGATTGCGTAAAATCAATCGCATGTAAATCAATCGCATCACTTGACAAATGCGTAGTCAATATAGTATTAAATTTCTGACGAACATCTGTTACACATTTTTGTACATCAGTGTACTCATGAATGGTTAACCACTTAATGGCGCTACTACTACTTTTATACCCAAAATGTTTGTATCTAGGTAATTCTGTACTCAATACATACACTTCCTGTATACCCACCGCATCGCAGGTTCTTAGCAC
>CALPLN020000178.1 GCA_943324415.2 Sediminibacterium ginsengisoli
AGCCATCAAACCAGAAAGAGAAGCTAACAACTTCGATCTATTAAGGATCCTGTTTGCTTGGTTTGTGATTGTATCGCACTCCTATGTCTTAAATGGTGTAGGTGAATCCGACCCGCTGGGGCAACTGACATCCAATTATTTTATTTTATCGTTTATTGGCGTAAAAGGTTTTTTTGTGATTAGTGGCTATTTGATTTTACAAAGTTTAACTAGAAGTAAAACTGTCCTTGACTATGTAGCAAAAAGAATGTTGCGTATTTTTCCAGGACTGATTGTCGTATTAGTTTTTACCTTAGCTGTTGTCTACTTTGTATTTCCAGCAACCAATCTCCCTTACTTGCTGAATCCATCCATCTACCATTATTTTTGGGGCAACTTAATGTTGTTCTCTCCCCCATTTTACATTCCCGGAGTATTTGACCGATTGCCTTCAAGAGCAATTAATGGATCTCTATGGACTATTGAATTTGAATTCTTATTTTATATTGTATTGCTCCTGTTGTTTCCTGTCAAGAAAAATAGTACCATTTTAAAATGGATCCTGTTTGGTTTGATGGTATTGTTTACAGTTGGAAACTTATTCTACCCCGCTGAATTACTCAGTATCAAAAAACCAATTCCTTTAGATTTAGTTTTTGATTTAGGTATATATTTTATTACTGGATCGTTCTTAGCCTGTTTTAATTGGCAGAATTGGGCACCAAGTAACTATATCTTTTGGGGTGCCCTCCTATTACTATTGATACTAGCTTTCTTTAAAATAGACCGTGCATGGCTTTTCACATGTTTGCCTTTCATTATTTTATATATAGGCCAAAAGAAATCGAAAGCCGCCAATTGGATTCATCAAAAATTAGGAGACCCTTCCTACGGCATTTATCTCTATGCTTTCCCTTTACAACAACTGATTGTTTATTATTGTAAACCTAGCACATTCGAATTATTTCTTTATGCTAGCATTGGCGCATTTACATTGGGAATTTTATCCTGGAAATTTGTAGAAAAAAAGGCTTTGATGTTAAAAAAATTCATCAAGTAGTTGGCCTAGTCAAATAGTTCAAGCTCATTAACAATTTAGAAAAGGGACCAAATTTAAGTAACCCAATTGGATATTGCTTTTCCCAATTCAATTGATGTTGAATGACTGGAAGTATTTGGTTCTCAAGAACACCATAAGCAAGCAAGGTGTCAATCGATCTAATGTGATAATTTCTTAATAGTCTCCAATAATAATCATAAATCAATAGGTCTGAAAATGCAGCATTGCCGAGCTTCTTTGCAAACTGTATATTTTCTTTCACAATGACATCCTCATTGTTTCTACAAAAAACGGTTGTTTGATCTTCATGTAATCCAATGCTCACTAAATGCTGATCTAAATAAACATAGGCATTTCCTGCTTCCAGTAATTGAACGTAATAATCTACATCCACCAACCAAATATAGTTTTCATCATAACGAACTGGAATACTTCTTTTTAACATGACATTGCTTGGCGGCCCAATCACATTGGCTCTTAAGATATGATGTGGCTTTTGATCCAATTTTCCCAACAAAGACTTGATCGCTTGTAAATTTAATTGAACGCCATCAGGCTGAATGGCCGTGTTCTTGCAAAAAACAAACCCAGCTTCAGGATGACTTTCAAAACTGGCCACATAGATGTCTAAAGCTTTGGAGTCATGCAACCAATCATCTTGATGCAATAACATCACATAATCCCCACTTGCTTTGTCCAAGGCATTGTTCCAATTCTTTGGACTTTTAAGTGCAGGCTGATTGTGATAATATTTAATGTCTACCTCAGAAATATAAGGCTGAATCGCTATTTTTATATCCTCGTTGGGAGAATCATCCGAAATGATGATTTCTACCTTTTTGTACGATTGTTTTAAAATGGACTGAATGGCGCGAACTACATATTCAGGTTTTTTATAAGCAGGGATACAAATAGAAATAAGGCGATCAGTCATCAAACAAAAGATTTATGTTCATTACAAATATACTAAAGGGGATCCGAAAAAAGCTATCTCAAGCAAAGACAAAAACTCGATTTAAAAATTTCACTTGGATGCAAAAACGCATCTTAAAGCATCTAGATGATCAATCGGTTAAAAGTTTCGCCTTCGACAAGTTTACCGTATTTTACAAAAGACCATATGAATTGATCAAAACATATGAAGAGATCTTTGTTGACGAAATCTATCGATTCCAGGCAAAAAATGAACAACCTGTCATTATAGACTGTGGCGCTAATATTGGATTAAGTAGTCTCTATTTTAAATCAATTTATCCGAACGCTACATTACATGCTTTTGAACCGGATGCAAGTTTGTTTCAACTATTACAACAGAATGCCAAAGTTAATAAATTTGAAAATGCCCATTTACACCAAACAGCGGTGTGGATTGAGGATACCGATTTATCCTTCTCAAGCAAGGGATCCGAAGCAAGCCATATAGATTTAAGCAATCAAAGTGAACATAAAGTTAAAGCCATCCGTCTAGCGCATTTTTTAACACAATTCGACCAGATTGACTTTTTGAAAATGGATATTGAAGGTGCCGAATTTCAAGTGGTAGCAGATAGCTTAGATCAACTAAAAAAAGTAGACCATTTTTTCTTAGAATACCATGGTAAAGTGGATCAAACCAAGCAATTGTATACCCTATTGCAACAAGTTGAATCTATCGGATTCAGTGTCTATATCAAAATGGCTGCAGATCACCTTACAAGTCCTTTTTACCAGAAACAAACTGGCACTCCGTACGATGTGCAACTAAATATCTTCTGTTATAAACAAATCCATTAGATTGCAATATGATTAGTGTTATCATCCCATGTTTTAATGATGGCAAGTATTTGCCTGAGACAATAAGCAAACTGAAATTGCAGACTTTGCCTGCGGATGAAATCATTATTGTCAATGATGGGTCAACGGATGGTGTAACCATTGAAGTGCTTGCACAATTAGAAAAAGATCCTATGATTCAGGTTTTGCATAAAGCCAATGGCAGGATGTCTGCGGCAAGAAATTATGGTGTAGCACATGCAAAAGGCAATTTGATTGTGGCCCTGGATGCAGATGATTATTTTGATCCAAGCTTTTTTCAAAAAGGGGTAGAAATTTTACAAAACGAGCCTACTACTGGTGTAGTAACAAGTTATATTCAATACTTTGGAAATAGGACGGGCAAGGCAAAGCCAAGAGGTGGCAATGCATTTAA
Organism: Sediminibacterium ginsengisoli; assembly: GCA_943324415.2. Taxonomy (GTDB): domain Bacteria; phylum Bacteroidota; class Bacteroidia; order Chitinophagales; family Chitinophagaceae; genus Sediminibacterium; species Sediminibacterium ginsengisoli_C. The sequence goes on from CALPLN020000178.1 coordinate 3,228, forward strand.
TTTCTTGTTCTCTAATCAATGTCCTGCTTGTGCTATGGTGCGTCGGGAAGCGTGGGATCAAATTGGTGGTTATGATGA
>CALPLN020000179.1 GCA_943324415.2 Sediminibacterium ginsengisoli
ACGAGTAACTTATTGTTTAAAATAGACCCATTGTATTAAATCTAGTGCATCTTTAAAAAAGAAACGCCTCAATTAAGAGGCGTCAGACCGAGGATACTATCCTTGGTGCGGTTCATGAGAACAAAAATAGATTAATTTATTTAACAATGGAATATAATTTTGAAAGAAAAGAAAAAGTGATTGCCTATGTAGATGGCTTTAATTTATATTTCGGAATGGTGGAAGCTGGATTTGGTTATTGCAAATGGCTAGATCTGAAACTGTTAGTACAAAATTTATTAAAACCCAATCAAGCATTAATAGAAGTGAAGTATTTCACTAGTAGAGTTAGCCACAATCCAGATAAGCAAAAACGACAATCATTATATATAGATGCGCTAAAGAGCATTGGAGTAAAAATAATTTATGGCAACTACCAAGATGGGAATGTAACATGTTTAAGATGTGGGCATATTTGGAAATCTGCAAAAGAAAAAATGACAGATGTTAATATAGCTACTTCAATAATAATTGATGCTTATAAAAACGAATACGATATGGCAATGCTTATTTCAGGTGATACAGATTTAGTCCCTCCGATTAGAGAAGTGCATGCCCTATTCAAAGACAAAAGAGTGATGATTGCGTTTCCCCCAAAAAGGCATAACAAAGTGTTGGCAATTGCGGCGAAGGGTTCTTTTGTAATTGGGAGAAAGAAATTGACTGATTCACAACTTAATGATGAAATTAGTAGCTTGTCTGGATTTAAAATAACCATCCCTGTATCATGGAAGCATCCTTAAGCATACTTCATTAAGGCGCTAATCTCACTTTCACCCAATGTCCGTTGTCATGCAATGTATATTGAAGACGATCATGTAAACGAGAACTACGTCCTTGCCAAAATTCGATTTCTGTAGGATGTATGATGTATCCACCCCAATCTGGAGGCAAAGGAATGATCCCTTCTTTAAACTTCTCCGTATTTTCAGCTACAAGGTCTTCTAAAAATTCCCTGTCAGGGATAATTCTACTTTGAGGCGAGGACCAAGCACCTACTTGACTGCCAATGGGCCTAGAATGAAAATAGACTTCACTTTCTTCCTTGCTGATCTTTTTAATGGTACCAGTAATACGCACTTGACGCTCTAATTCTTTCCAGAAAAAATTCATTGCAACATGAGGATGGGATTCTGCCTGCAACCCTTTGGCAGAAGCATAATTGGTAAAAAATATAAAACCCTCTGGCGTATATCCTTTTAATAAAACTACGCGAGAAGCAGGAGCACCATTTGCCTTAACAGTAGACAAGACAAAAGCATTCACTTCGTCAATATTGCTTTCAATAGCGTCGTTCCACCAACTCGTAAATTGATCCATTGGATGTTCCATGCTAGTGGCTTCATCTAAAGAAGCTAACTGATAGTCACGGCGAATGTCTGCAATATCTCTATTCATAAAAGTGAATTTAAAACAAAATTAACCCCTTTAGTTTGAACTATCGTTGATGGACTTAGTAGCGTATATAATATTGACTACAGAGAGTAATAATAACATACCTACTAATTGATGTATTTGTGCCATCCATTCAAAATTACCCCAAGTACCAGGAATGATATTTTTACTTGTCAACACAGACAATACGCCAAGTAAAACTTGCAAAAGCACTAAGTACAAAGGCAATAATTTGACATTACTCCAGAACAAGTTACCCTGAATCTTACGCATCTGTGCGACCCAATATATCATAACCGCTAATAAAATATAGGCTAATCCACGATGTACAAAATGAATCCAAGTGGTATTGTCAATGGCATTTAAAAAGAAGCTTTCTTTACCCATTAAATGTGTAGGAATCCACTCTCCATTAATAGTGGGCCAAGTACTTGCTACATTTGCGGCTTTATGTCCAGCCATCAAAGCACCATAGATCAATTGAAAAAATAATAAGCCAAGTATCACCCAAGCCCAAATACGAAAGCCTTTCATACTAGCTTGTGCCTCTGTACTTAATTGTGCTTTAGCTACTGATTTTACTTTTAAAGAAAGCGCAAACCAATACGTATAAGACAATAAGCCTAAAGCAAAAATAAAATGCAATGCCAAACGCGTCGGCTTAACATAGACCGCGTCGCCTTCTAAACCACTCGCCACCATGATCCAACCAATGGCACCTTGTAAAGTACCCAAGAAAAATAAAATCACCAATGGACGGATCATCGCAGGTTGAAAATATTTTTTTACTAAGAAATAAATAAATCCAAAGGCAAATACCAAACCGATCGTGCGTGCCCATAAGCGATGAAACCATTCCCAAAAAAAGATGAACTTAAAATTCTCAATCGTGAAATCGAAATTCAATAATTGAAACTGTGGGGTTGTTTTATATTTTTCGAACAAGGCCTGCCAAGCAGCTTGATTGAGTGGCGGTAAAGTGCCTGTCACCACATCCCACTCTGTGATAGATAAGCCACTACCTGTTAAACGAGTAATTCCCCCAAGTGCAATTTGCACGATGGTCATGGCTACACCAAGGATGAGCCAATTGGCGACTGCACGGGATTTTTTGTCTTGTAGTTCCATAAATCTAACTTAATACCACAAAGTTACTAAGTAAAAGTACAAGGAGTGATAAATCAATATAAGAATCAAGGTCTAAAATCAGATTGATTTTGCTTTGTGAAAAAGAATAAAGCGATCTACTCTAGAACTTGAACAAAATTGAATGTACTTCAGAACTTTAGTATCGATTGACTTTGATATATTTGAACTGAATAAATAAGTACACTTGATTAAGCTCCTCAATTATTATCAATCCGAAAAACTAGAAGCTGGCTGCGACGAAGCAGGCAGAGGTTGTTATGCAGGACCTGTATTTGCAGCAGCAGTGATTTTGCCCAAGGATTTTTACCATCCACTCATAAATGATAGCAAGAAATTAAGTGAAAAACAGCGTGAAGCATTGGTACCTATTATTAAAAAAGCCGCCATCGCATGGGCGATTGGCTCACAGACCCCCGCAGAGATAGACGAGATCAATATTTTAAAAGCAAGTATCAAAAGTATGCATCTTGCACTAGATCAATTAAAGAAACGACCTCAATTCATTGCGGTAGACGGCAACCGATTCTACCCCTATAAAAAAGTACCCCATCAAACCATCATTAAGGGCGATGGGCTATATGCCCATATAGCCGCCGCCAGTATCCTTGCAAAAACCGCACGTGATCGCTATATGATCGAGTTGCACAAAAAGTACCCGCAGTATGGATGGGATCAAAATAAAGGATACGGCACCGCTGCGCATCGCGCAGCCATC
>CALPLN020000180.1 GCA_943324415.2 Sediminibacterium ginsengisoli
AAAAAAATACTTTCTCCAGAATACGGAGGCGATGGAAAATTAGAAGGTGGCAAAAACGCATTGGACCCATTGGTTGCTTTTCCGGCACACATGGCGCCAATGGCATTGTTGTTTTACAAGGGGAATCAATTTCCGGCAAAGTATAAAGAAGGAGCATTTATCGCATTTCATGGCTCTTGGAATAGAGCGCCATTACCACAGGAAGGTTATTTTGTAGCATTTGTACCATTTAAGAATGGCAAGCCTTCTGGTGAGTGGGAAATCTTTGCCAATGGTTTTGCTGGGGAAGAAAAGAATAAAGGTCCAAGACAAGCTAAAGCAAGACCTTGCGGTTTGGCAGAAGGTCCTGATGGTTCTTTGTTCGTAAGTGATGACAGTAAGGGTGCGATTTTTAAAATTAGTTTTAATCAATAATTATGCAAAAACTGCAATTAAAATTTTCTTTTTTCGTCCTACTACTTTGTTTGATTTCTAGCAATGACATTCATGCCCAGAATATGCAAAAGGGAAAAAAAATATACGAGGCTAAATGTCTTGCATGTCACCAAGCAGATGGAGGGGGTGTTCCCAATATGAATGCTCCACTTGATGGTGCTTCCAATGTAGTTGGAAAAGATATTGCGAGATTGGTTCGTATCATCCGCTATGGGTATAATGAGCGTGTTGCATTGGATGGATTTTATTACAGCAATGCAATGACAGCCAGCCCAGATTTAAAAGACAACGAAATAGCAGACTTGTTGACTTATATTAGAAACAGTTGGTCCAATAAAGCCAGTGCAATTACTATGGCACAAGTGCAGGCCGCTAAAAAGAAAAAATAAAACATGCGACCAATTTTATTTATTGATAGAGATGGAGTGGTTTTAGAAGAACCAGCGAGTGATTTTCAGATAGATCATATTGATAAGACTGTATTTGTTCCTGGAGTCATTTCCAACTTGCAAAAAATTGCAAATGATTTTGGCTACTATAAAGTCATGGTCACCAACCAAGATGGTTTAGGGACAGAGGCCTATCCGACGGAGACATTCAAGCCTTTTCAGGACTTAATGGTACGCACTTTGAAAGGAGAAGGGTTTGAATTTGATGAAATTTTAATTGACACTAGTTTCGCCAAAGACAATGCACCCACCAGAAAGCCAGGCATTGGGTTGGTGAAGCATTTAATGGAGGATACAAAATTTGATTTAAGTATTTCTTATGTGATTGGAGATCGGTGGTCTGATATTGAATTGGCTAAGAATATGGGATGCAAAGCCATCTATTTAAAATCTGCCCTACATAGTTTAACTGCAGAGCAGGAAATGGCGTTGAGGCCTTTTATTGCTTTTGAAGCAAACCATTGGGATGATATTTATAGTTTTCTAAAATTAGGACTGAGAACTGTTGTACACGATAGAAATACCAAGGAAACCAAGATTCATGTTGAATTAAATTTAGACGGTAAAGGGGATGCCAAAATTCAAACTGGTTTGGGCTTTTTTGACCATATGTTAGAACAGATAGCTAGACATGGCGCATTGGATATGAATATACAATGTGACGGGGACTTGCATATAGACGAGCATCACACGATAGAGGATGTGGGAATTGCCCTTGGAGAGGCGTTTGCAAAAGGGTTGATGGATAAGAGAGGAATGGAGCGATATGGTTTTTCCATTCCAATGGACGAAGCCGAAGCTAAAGTATTGATTGATTTTGGTGGAAGAAATTGGATCGTTTGGGACGCAGACTTTAAACGAGAAAAAATTGGAGAAATGCCTACCGAAATGTTCTTTCACTTTTTCAAATCATTTAGCGATGCCGCTAAAGCCAATATTAACATAAGTTGTAAGGGAGAGAATGAACATCATAAGATCGAGGCCATCTTTAAAGCCTTTGCAAAAGCCATCAAAATGGCAGTCAAGAGAAACCCAGCCAGCGACGCTTTGCCAAGTACAAAAGGGGTTTTATAAGCGGAACATTTGAAAGCGGTCTGATTGAGGTTTTTTTGGTTAAAAATAACGAATACCCTAATTTTGTATTCTAATGAAAACAATAAACAATTTTTGGTGGTGGCATACAAACTCCGTTGGGGGATTGTAAGGTCATGGCCGTAATTGTCAAGCTATACATAAACCCCGACAGGATCTGTCGGGGTTTATTTTTTTAACGAATGATTCAACTAAGCGATTAAGATGCAAAAAATGGTAATACAAACTGAGGTGACTAAAATGTTGGCCGATACATTCACACCTGTTGGAATCTATCTCCGATTGAGAGATCGATTTAGAGATACAATCTTATTAGAGAGCACAGATTCGCATGCTGCAGAAAATAGTTATTCTTTTATTGGTGTGAATGCAATAGGAGGGATTGAAATTTCGAGCTTAAATGAAATTGAATACAAGTATCCAAAGCAAGAACCACAAAAAGAATTGATTCAACATGTGCAAGAGGCACCTGATCGTATTTGGGCCTATATGCAGCAATTTGACATTCAAGCATCCACGCAAAAAGAAGCGGCTTTTGCACAAGGCTTATATGGCTATACGACCTATGATGCGATTCCGTTTTTTGATACAATTGAATTTAAAGAGGGTGCACCCTTGATCCCGTTGATGCGTTATCGCTTATATCAATATGTGATTGCATTCAATCATTTTAAAGATGAATTGTATATCTGTGAAAATAAGATAGTTGGGATTGAATCAGAATTGGAGGTATTGGTTTCCTATATCAAGAGTAAAGATGTTCCCCAATATCCATTTAGTATTGTTGGGGTGGAATCATCTAACTATACTGACGAGGCGTATCGTGCTGCAGTTCAGAAAGGAATTCAACACTGTATGCGTGGGGACGTTTTTCAAATTGTTTTGAGTAGAAGATTTCAACAACAATTTAATGGAGATGAGTTCAATGTATACAGAACATTAAGAAGTATCAATCCATCACCTTATCTATTCTTTTTTGACTATGGTGATTATAAATTGATGGGCTCATCGCCAGAAGCACAAATTATCATTAAAGGAGGCAAAGCAGTGGTTCATCCAATTGCTGGCACCTTCAAGCGATCTGGTGACGAAGCGATTGATGCAGAAAGAACACAAGCGTTATTAGATGATCCAAAAGAGAATGCAGAACATGTGATGTTAGTCGATTTAGCGAGAAACGATTTAAGTCGAGTTTGCACCGAAGTTCGCGTAAAACAGTATAGACAAGTACATTACTATAGCCATGTGATTCATTTGGTGAGTGAAGTTGAAGGCAAGGTTGCAGAGAAGGCCAATCCTTT
>CALPLN020000181.1 GCA_943324415.2 Sediminibacterium ginsengisoli
GGTCCAAAAGCAATCGATAACTTTAAGGCACTCGTGGCATTAAAAAATGAAATGCCTGATTTGTTTTTAGGGATTGGCACCATTAAATCAGAAGATGACGCTAAGAAGTATATAGACGCAGGTGCTGATTTTTTAATTAGCCCTGTATTTGATGCGTCGGTGGCAGATATTGCATATCTACACAAAGTGCTTTGGATACCAGGTTGCATGACACCTACGGAAATTCACCATGCGCAATCAGCTGGATGTAATATCGTAAAATTATTCCCTGGGAATGTTTTAGGTCCAGGTTTTATTGAAGCTATTCGTCCATTGTTCAAAGAGGTACATTTCTTGGTGACTGGAGGTGTGGATGCGACCGAAGCGAGTATCACTAGTTGGTTGAAAGCGGGCGCTGCCGGCGTTGGATTAGGCAGTAAATTAATTACTAAAGGTGTATTGGAAAATAAACAATATGCGCAATTAACAGAGACGTCAAAACAACTCTTATCCATTCAGGGATTAAAATAATATTATGAAAAAATCAATTGGCAATTTAAGATGGACTATTTGCGCACTAGTATTTTTTGCGACCACAATTAACTATTTAGATAGAGCCGTAATTAGTTTATTAAAAAGCACTTTAACCAAAGAGTTGCATTGGGATGATGCAGATTATACCAATGTTGAAATAGCTTTTAAGATTAGTTACGCGATCGGCTTGTTTTTAGCGGGCAGGGTGATTGATAAAATCGGCACTAAAAAAGGATATGCTTGGGCAACTGGTTTATGGAGTTTATCTGCAATTGGGCACGCATTTGCAAATAATGTATTTAGTTTTTCAGCAGCAAGGGCAGCATTGGGTTTGACAGAAGCAGGTAACTTTCCTGCAGCCATCAAAACAATCGCAGAGTGGTTTCCAAAAAGAGAAAGAGCATTGGCGACTGGCTTATTCAATTCTGGTGCTAATATTGGTGCCATCGTTGCGCCATTGTCTGTGCCATTTATTGCCGTAATGTTTGGTTGGAAATGGGCATTTGTTATAACAGGGTTACTTGGAATAATATGGCTTTTCTTTTGGAATAAATATTACCATAGTCCATCTACACATCCCAAAATCACGCCTGAAGAATTAGCTTATATCAATAGTGACGTAGAGGCAGTTGAAATAGGATCAGCACCAAAAGAAGAGAAAAAATATACATGGGGGATGCTTTTAGGCTACAAGCAAACTTGGGCGTTTGCAATTGGTAAATTTTTAACCGATCCAATCTGGTGGTTCTATCTTTTCTGGTTACCTGATTTTTTAGAGAGTCAATATGCTTTAAAAGGCACACAAATTGCATTGCCGGTTGCAACCGTTTACAGCTTGTCTGTGATTGGAAGTATTGGTGGAGGTTATATCCCTTTGAATTTAATTAGGAAAAACTGGCCTGTTTTTAAAGCTAGAAAAACTTCTATGTTAATGTATGCATTACTTGTGCTCCCTATTTTATTTGCTCAATATTTAGGCTCATTAGACATGTGGTTGGCGGTTTTAGTGATTGGCATAGCGGCAGCTGCGCATCAAGCATGGAGTGCGAATATATTCACAACTGTAAGTGATATGTTTCCTAAACATACAGTAGGATCTGTAACTGGCATTGGTGGCATGTTTGGTGCAATAGGAGGTATTATGCTTTCATTGCTAGTTCAAAAGAATCTATTTGTCCATTATCGTGCAATCAATCAGATTGAGACTGCCTATTATATCATGTTTGCATGGTGTGCCATATCGTATATCCTTGCATGGCTGATTATGCATCTCTTAGTACCCAAAGTAAATGTCATAGAAGATTAGTATTCATAATTTCAGTAGCTTCATGTATAAATAGTTTAAAATGTCAAGCACAATCATTTCCATTAGCATCTTGGTCGTTTTAGTTTTTCTTAGTTTAGTCACTGTCAATCAAGGGACCGTTGCTATTGTTACCATGTTTGGTAAATACAAACGAATATTACTACCAGGTTTAAGATTTAAAATTCCAGTTGTAGAGCGTATTTATAGAAGGGTAAGTATACAAAATCAAAGTATTGAATTAGAATTTCAAGCAGTTACAATAGATCAGGCCAACGTGTATTTCAAAAGCATGATTTTGTATTCAGTGCAAAATTCTGATGAAGAGACGATGAAGAAAGTGGCCTTTAAATTCATCAGTAATAAGGATTTAATGCAAGCGCTTGTGAGAACTGTAGAAGGAAGCATCAGAGCTTATGTCGCAACTAAAAGACAAGCCGAGGTGTTGACTGCAAGGCGTGAAATCGTAGATTATGTTAAAGAACAGATAGATCATAGCTTAGAAGAGTGGGGATATCATCTACAAGACTTGCAAATCAATGATATCACTTTCGATCAGCAAATCATGGACAGCATGAGTAAGGTGGTTGCAAGTAACAACCTCAAAGCTGCCGCAGAGAATGAAGGACAGGCATTGTTGATCACGAAAACCAAGGCTGCAGAGGCAGAAGGGAATGCTATTAAAATATCAGCACAAGCAGAAAAAGAAGCTGCTCAGTTAAGAGGGCAAGGGGTGGCATTGTTCAGACAAGAAGTAGCAAAGGGTATGTCAGAAGCTGCAGAAGAAATGAAGCAGGCAAATTTAGATACCAATGTCATCTTATTTAGTATGTGGACAGAAGCGATTAAGAACTTTGCTGAATATGGTAAGGGTAATGTGATCTTCTTAGATGGCAGCCCGGACGGCATGGATAAGACAATGAAGCAAATGATGGGATTGATTACTAAACAAGAAGAGAAGAATTAATTATTTCTTAATCCGGAATATATCTTTTAATAAGCTTTAGGTCAGACCCTTTTAACAAAAGTTCTTCTTCAATGTCAAAGTCGTTTTGAAGTCCCAGCCAAAAGTTCGGTGTATTACCAAAGTATTTAGAGAGCCTAAGTGCTGTGTCTGCAGTAATACTTCGATTTCCCTTTAAAATTTCGGAAATTCTAGTTTGCGGAATAAGGGTTGCTTTACAAAGCTTATATGCAGTAATATTTAATGGGAGTAGAAACTCTTCTCTAAGTACATCCCCTGGATGAATATTTTTCAGCTTTTTCATTTTGTCTTTTTAATGATAATCAATAATTTCAACTTCTTCAGCATTTTCATTACTCCAGATGAAGATTATTCTCCATCTATTATTTATTCTTATTGAGTAATATCCTGACAAATAACCTTTCAATTTCTCTA
>CALPLN020000182.1 GCA_943324415.2 Sediminibacterium ginsengisoli
AGTAAAAAAGGGAAAAATGGTGGCTATTTTTTTGCAATTCCTCCTCAAAAAATTAAACTCTCTGCCATCTTTAGAACCATCGAAGGCCCTATTGCTTTACTTCCTTGTGTGAGTTTGAATTTTTATGAAAAATGTGCGGATTGTAATGAAAAAAAATGTGGCATCAATAGAGTGATGCTCGAAGTCCGAGACAACACTTTGGCAATATTAGATAAAAGAACTGTCGCCGATTTGAGTTTGAAAAAATTGATAAAATAATTCCATTAACTTTGACCCAGTAAAACGCCTCTTATGATACCTAACTATTTACAAGATTTATTCAAAGCACAATCTTACGACCCCAATAATTTTTTCTTAATCGCTGGACCTTGTGTGGTAGAAGACGAGGCTTTGGTGATGGAAATTGGGGAGAAAGTGTCCACCATTTGTAAAAATTTAGGTATCCCCTATGTGTTTAAAGCAAGCTATAGAAAAGCGAATCGCACTAGTGCAAATTCTTTTACTGGCATTGGTGATGATACTGGAATGGAATTGATCAAAAAAGTGGGTGCAAAATTCAATGTACCTACTACCTCCGATATTCATGCGCACGAAGAAGCAGCCATAGCAGCCGAGTTCATCGATATACTTCAGATCCCTGCTTTTCTATGTCGTCAAACCGATTTATTAGTAGCCGCCGCTGCAACAGGTAAAGTTGTAAATGTGAAAAAAGGACAATTCCTAAGTGGTGCTTCTATGAAATTCGCAGTAGATAAAATAAAATTAGCAGGAAATGAAAAAGTGATGCTCACAGAAAGAGGCAACACTTTTGGCTACCAAGATCTAGTGGTAGATTATAGAAATATTCCAGCAATGGCAGAAAACAATGTTCCTGTCATTATGGATTGTACGCATTCATTGCAACAACCCAATCAAACTTCTGGCATCACGGGAGGCAATCCAAGTTTAATTGAAACCATTGCGAAAGCAGCAATTGCGACAGGGGCGGATGGATTATTCATTGAGACACATCCTAACCCAGCAGTTGCCAAAAGTGACGGTGCCAATATGTTAAGATTGGAATTACTTGAACCTTTATTGGAAAAACTCGTTCGCTTGAGACGCGCTGTGATCTAAATAACTAATATTTTAAAGGATTGCGTTTGCCTAGAAGGATATAGTGCTTCATCCCTCTCCAGAATGCCAATATCATGTAGATAATAACAGGTGACCCAAAAGTCAAGAATGAGATGTAAATGAACCAAGTTCTTATCTTAGAACTCGCAATACCCAAGCGCTCTCCTATGGCTGAACAAACGCCAAAAGCATGTAATTCAAGGAAATCTCTGAGTTTCTGCATTCTTATAAATTAAACTGTATTCAAATCTAGGTAAAAAAGTGGAGATAAAGTGCATTTTTTGGTCGTTCTGAGGGCCATTTTCGCTTACCTTTGCGTCAGTTTTAACACCTAAAATTCATAACTATGGCTTTTGATATCGAAATGATCAAAAAAGTATATGCTGAAATGCCAGCAAAAGTAGAAGCGGCTCGTAAAATGTTGGGACGCCCCTTGACTTTATCTGAGAAAATTTTATTCTCTCATTTACATACTGACCAAAAATTAGAAGGCTTCGAAAGAGGTGGATCTTATGTTGATTTTGCACCAGACCGTGTTGCAATGCAAGACGCAACCGCACAAATGGCATTATTGCAATTTATGCAAGCAGGTCGTCCAAAAGTAGCAGTACCAAGTACCGTGCATTGTGATCACTTGATCTCTGCAAAAGTAGAAGCGAAACAAGATTTACAAGTAGCTACGACAGAAAGCAAAGAAGTATATGATTTCTTAGCTTCTGTATCCAATAAATATGGTTTAGGTTTTTGGAAGCCGGGCGCAGGTATCATTCACCAAGTGGTGTTAGAAAACTACGCTTTCCCTGGTGGTATGATGATTGGTACCGATTCTCATACAGTGAACGCTGGTGGATTGGGTATGTTGGCAATTGGTGTGGGTGGCGCAGATGCTTGTGATGTTATGGCAGGTTTAGCTTGGGAATTAAAATGGCCTAAATTAATTGGTATTAAATTAAAAGGAAAATTAAGTGGCTGGACTGCTCCTAAAGATGTGATTTTAAAAGTGGCTGGTATCTTAACTGTAAAAGGTGGTACCGGTGCGATCGTTGAATATTTTGGTGAAGGTGCTACAAGTATGAGTTGTACAGGTAAAGGAACCATTTGTAATATGGGCGCTGAGATTGGTGCAACCACTTCTACATTCGGTTACGATGCAAGTATGAGTCGCTATTTAACATCAACAGGTCGTGCAGACGTTGCAGCATTGGCAGATAGCGTTGCAGCTCATTTAACTGCAGATCCAGAAGTCTATGCAGATCCAACAAAATATTTTGATGAAGTAATTGAAATAGATTTAACCACTTTAGAACCACACTTGAACGGACCGTTCACTCCAGACTTAGCGACACCTATTTCTAAAATGAAAGAAGTAGCTGCTGCAAACGGATGGCCAACTAAAATTGAAGTGGGTTTAATTGGTAGCTGTACCAACTCTTCTTACGAAGATATTAGCCGTGCAGTAAGCTTAGCAAAACAAGTTGCTCAAAAAGGTTTGACAACTAAAGCTGAATACATGATTACTCCAGGATCTGAGCAGGTAAGATATACCATTGAAAGAGATGGTTTCTTAGATGTGTTCAGTCAAATTGGTGCGAAAGTATTTGCCAACGCATGTGGACCTTGTATTGGTATGTGGGAGCGTGTTGGAGCTGAGAAGAAAGAGAAAAATACGATTGTGCATTCTTTCAATAGAAACTTCGCAAAGCGTGCAGACGGCAATCCTAATACCTATGCATTTGTGGGTTCACCTGAATTGGTAACCGCATTGGCAATTGCTGGTGATTTAACTTTCAATCCTTTAACAGATACGCTTACGAATGATAAAGGCGAGCAAGTTATGTTAGACGCGCCTACTGGTGATGAGTTGCCAGTAAGAGGTTTCGCGGTGGAAGATGCAGGTTTCCAAGCACCGGCAGAAGATGGATCAAATGTAGTTGTAGCAGTAGACCCAACGTCTAAGCGTTTACAATTGTTAGATCCTTTTGCAGCATGGGAAGGTACTGATTTGAAAT
>CALPLN020000183.1 GCA_943324415.2 Sediminibacterium ginsengisoli
AGGGGTTAACTGTTTCTGCACCTGCTGTAGGCTTGCAGTTCTTCAAAGGACTTGCCCCTAAACTGGATGCTGTTGTGAATCTAGACCTTAGTTCATTAAAATATCCTTACTACGTTTCCTCAAAGCAACCTCAAGCAAAAAGTAATTCAATCTATGCTGCGATTGATTCGCGTGTGCATTTAAAGTTGGCTAGTGATGAGAAAGCATTAGTGCCCTATGGTATCTTAGGTATCGGCTTAGCAAAAGATGCAGCTAATTTTACAGCCTATGCCCCAATGGGTCTTGGCTTACAATTTAAAGCTAAGCAAGGTTCATTCTTGCAATTATTTGGCACATACAATGCCGAAGCATCTAAGTTGACTAAAATGCATATGAACTATGGCATGAGTTATTCTTTCCCATTGAAATTAAAGGATAAAAAAGCCATCGCTTTACCAACTGCACCCATTCAGGCAGACCAAGATGATGATGGTGTTTCCAATGAATTGGATGCATGTCCGGAAAGAAGTGGCTTATTAAAATACAAAGGCTGTCCTGTTCCTGATGAAGATGGAGATGGGATCAATGATGAAAATGATCTATGTCCAAACGCAGAAGGAACTGTAAAATACAGAGGCTGTCCTGTTCCAGATTCGGATAAGGACGGTATTCCTGATGACCAAGACAAATGCCCAACATTAGCAGGATTGATCCGCTACAATGGTTGTTCAATTCCCGATACAGATCAAGATGGGGTCAATGACGAAGCCGATCAATGTCCCACTATTCCAGGAATCGCTGACAACCATGGTTGTGAAGATCTACAACCAAAAATTTCAAGCATTGCGGCAGCTTTAAAATTCGACATTGGTCAAGCCAATATCGCCACTAAATCTTTGCTAGGATTGGATTCTTTGATTCAGATCATGTCACAATATCCTCAAACCAGTTTATTGATTACGGGTCATACGGACAACACAGGGTCCCGAAAAATCAACGATCGTTTATCTTTATTAAGAGCAAAGAAAGTACAGACTTATCTAGTTAAAAAAGGACTGATGATGAACAGGATTTCCTTACTAGGGTTGGCTGAAAAACAACCTATTGCAGACAATAAAACAAAGAAGGGTAGAGCTCAAAATAGACGTGTAGATCTAACTATAAAATACTAACTTCTCGTTCTAACATCACTCCAAATTTAACTTTTACAGACTGAATGATTGCTTCAGAGAAATCAAAGATGGTCTTTCCTTTGGTTGCACCATAGTTGACAATGATCAATGCTTGATCTTTATAGCAGCCAACCTGGTCTTTGGTGACCCCTTTCCAGCCACATGCTTCAATCAACCAGCCTGCTGCAATTTTATAGGTATTGTCATTGATAGGATAGGCAATCAATGAAGGAAATTGAAGTATAAGTTGATCGTATAGTGTTTTTGTGATCATTGGATTTTTAAAAAAGCTACCGGCATTGCCTAATTTTTTAGGATCAGGTAATTTACTCGACCTAATAAAGATCACTGCATTGGCTATGGACTCTACACTTGGATTGCGAATGCCCCGATCATGTAATACTGCTTTAATGGCTCCATAATCGGTCCTCAATAAGGGCTGCTTTGATAATTTGAATTGAACAGAACAAATAATAAATCTATTGACTTCTTTTTTAAAAATACTTTCTCTATAACTAAAACCACAATCCAGTTGTGAAATAGTTACCCATTCAGATTGAACGGTATCGTAGGCATCTACGCTCAGTATATGCTCGCCCACTTCTACACCATAAGCACCAATATTTTGAATTGGGGCAGCTCCAACAGTTCCGGGGATTAAGCTCAGGTTTTCTAAGCCGCCCCAAGATTTTTGAACACAATAGCTTACAAAATGCGTCCAGTTTTCACCTGCGCCAACCTGAAGTAAAACTTCAGAAGGAGATTCTTGTAATTTTTGAATTCCAGTAATTTCCATTTTAATCACCAACCCATTGTATTGCTTGGTAAATAAAATATTACTGCCGGATCCAAGCACCAAATAAGACTGTAGATTTGATTTTGCCCACGCTATCGCTTCTATTAATGCTTCTTTAGTCTGCACTGCAGTGTAAAATGTAGCTGATTCTTCGCAAGCAAAACTATGATAAGGTTGTAGGGATATATTTTTTTGCAGCTTCATTTAGTTAGGATCGATATCAATGATGATTTGAACTGATTTATATCTAGGGTGCACAGCAATGAGGTGTATGAAATGTAAGAGCTGCTTTTTTGCAATTTGTAATTGCTGAGGCTGCTTACTTATTTTCACGCAAAGCTCCCAAATGTATTTATTTCTAATCCTATTAATAATAGGTTGAGCTGGACCCATCACAGTTTTTTGAATTAACGGGTCTAATGATTTTAAAAAGTGATTTGCGGCTTCTTCTGCAATATGATTTTCTTTATGTTTAAAAAGAATACTCATAAGTCTACTAAACGGAGGGTAGGCAAAATGTTTTCTATTATTAATTTCAAATTCATAAAACGCAATATAGTTGTGTTCTTTCACAAATTCTACTACAGGATGATTGGTTTGACTCAACTGAACAATCACTTTTCCTTGATCATTTTTCCGACCTGCTCTTCCACTTACTTGTTCCATCATTTGAAACGCCCTTTCATTCACTCTGTATTGATTAAAATTTAGTAAGCTGTCCGCGTCAACGATACCTACAAGGTCTACGTTTTCAAAATCGAGTCCTTTAACGACCATTTGAGTGCCCACTAACACATCGATTTCTCTTTTTTCAAATTGCTGGATTAAATGATCGTGTTCGTTTTTTCCTTTAACATTATCAAGGTCCATTCTTGCTATTCTAAGATGCGGCAATGCTTTGGCTAATTTTTCCTCAATTTGTTCCGTACCAAAACTCTTTTGTTTGAAACTTTGTTTCCCACAGGCTTCGCAGGTATGGACTACTGGATAGGCCGCTCCGCAATAATGGCAAGAAAGTAGGTTTTTCCCTTTGTGTAATGTTAAACTTACGTCGCACTGTTTACAATGTGGTATCCATCCGCAGGTTTCACAAATAATATAAGGTGCATAGCCTCTTTTATTTTGAAATAAGATGACTTGTTTATCTTTTGCAACTGTCGCTTGAATTGACTC
>CALPLN020000184.1 GCA_943324415.2 Sediminibacterium ginsengisoli
ATTTTTGAACTAAATACACTCTCAATTTTTTTGTCGTTGTTTTCGTATTCCACAATATCAATTTTAGTTAATTATAATCTATGGCTAAAATATAAAATGTTTATGAAAATTTAAAATTTTAGATAAGTTTTAATAAAAATCAACACAAACTATACTATTGTTGGTTTTGACTCAATTGTGTATTGTATAATTCGGCATACAAGCCCTGTTTAGCTAACAAACTTTCGTGTGTTCCTGATTCAGCAATATGTCCATCTTCTATATATATGATTAAATCAAAATGGAAATTAAAAAATATTCTATGGGTAATAAACAACGCGGTCTTACCCTGCATGAGCTGACTCAAATTGTTCAAAATGGTTTTTTCTGTATTGGCATCCACCGCGCTAAGGCAATCATCAAAAAGGAATAAATCGGGTGTTTTGATTAAAGCTCTAGCAATGGAAATCCTTTGCTTTTGACCTCCACTAAGGGTTGTACCTCGCTCACCAACCATCGTTGCAAAACCAGCAGGCAACTGCTCAATTTCATTTAAGATATGTGCCGATTTTGCCGCCGCTCTTATTGTTTCGTCAGATGAAGCAACGCCAAATTGAATATTATTTTTAACCGTATCGCTAAATAAAAATACATCCTGTTGTACATAACCAATTCGTTTCCTTAAGGATATAAAATCAATGGATTCGATTGGCAACCCATCTACCAACACCTGTCCTGCATTCACATGGTACATTCTATTCAACACTTGTGCAATACTGGATTTGCCAGATCCTGTTTTACCAAGTATCAGCACTTTTTGTCCCGCTTGAATGTCTAATGTAAAATTATTCAAAGCTTTAATGCCTGAATGAGGATATACAAAATCCACGGATTTGAATTGAATATCCCCTTTTATCTTGTCAATTTTTTGAGTACCCTTATTTTGTATA
Organism: Sediminibacterium ginsengisoli; assembly: GCA_943324415.2. Taxonomy (GTDB): domain Bacteria; phylum Bacteroidota; class Bacteroidia; order Chitinophagales; family Chitinophagaceae; genus Sediminibacterium; species Sediminibacterium ginsengisoli_C. The sequence continues at coordinate 930 of CALPLN020000184.1, forward strand.
GTTGGTTCGATCAATAAAAATTCATTCAATCTTTTTTGTGATGCCGCTGCTCTCTGTATCATACTTGCAGTCCAACCAATTGCACTGACTGGGAAAGTCAACATATTAATATAAATCACAAACTCCACTATGGTTCCAATCTGACTGGGATCTTTAATCGCTTGCAATCCACCTAAATAGATGGTTAATAAAGTACTCAATCCAATCATCAAAGCCATTGTAGGCGTATAAAATGCTTCTACCTTAGCCAAACTCACCGCGTTTTTTCGGTACAATTCACTATTGGTTTTAAAGAAACCCAACATCGCTTTCTCTTGGACAAAGGATTTAATGACCCTGATACCAGAATAAGATTCTTGTGCATTGGTCGTTAAATCCGATAATTGACCTTGAATTTCTTCACTCTTTTTATTGATGATACTATTGACTAAATAAATAGTAATTGCTAAAATCGGCAATGGAGAAAGTACATATAAACTTAGACGGACATCTTTAGAGAACATATTATACAAACAAAAACCAATTAAAGAAATCAAGTTGATTAAATACATCAAAGAAGGTCCTGTATACATCCTTACCCTACTCACATCTTCTGTGATACGACTCATTAAATCGCCTGTACTATGGGTCTTATAAAATTCGGTGTCAAGGGCTTGATAATGTTCGTACACCTGGTTCTTTTGGTCATATTCAATATGTCTACTCATCACAATGATGGTCTGACGCATGAAAAACATGAATACACCTCTTAAAATAGCCAATATCAAAATGGTGATACTACAAAAAGTAATCAACCAGCCAAAACTGAAATGATAATTATTGCTAATTCCATCAATGGCCTTGATTAAAAGATCATTGGAAGCGCCTGAAACAGGCTTTCCCCCGGGCAATTTCGCCTGAACCAGCCCTACTACATAACCCGTAATTTGAGGTGCTAAAACCGCCAAATAATTGGTTGCAATAACCAATACAATACCTGTAAAAAACCGAAATCTATATTTCCAGAAAAATTGATTTAAAGCAGCTAATTCTCTCACTTGGTCCTTTTTTGTAAAGATACATGGTAGTCAATTAATTAGAACTATTGAATTCACGAATAAATTGCCCATTTTTTTGCATAATTGGTTTTCCCTTCCTACATTTGCCGCGGAGAGATGGCAGAGTGGTCGATTGCGATAGTCTTGAAAACTATTGACTGTTACAGGTCCGGGGGTTCGAATCCCTCTCTCTCCGCCAAACCAAAAAAAAACCACGTAATTACGTGGTTTTTTTTGTTCAGATAAGAGCCAAGCTCGCTTGTGCGAAGTAGCTGGACACAAAAAAAGCAGCGGCGAAGCCGCAGGTTTTGAATTGGTTTGAGCCACCCAAAAAGGATGCCGGAGTGAAACGACGGCCATCCTTTTTAGAATATAACCTAAAGTATTAACCGTATAAATATCAACCTCTTTACTGGCTATGTTTAAATAAAACATGCCAACAATACTATTCATATTTGGATGGAGGTTATATTTCTATTCAAACGAATCTAAAGAGCCAATTCATATACACGCACAAAAAGGTGATATTCAAGTTAAATATTGGCTATTAATTGATGAAATTGAAATTAAGGAAGCTTTTTCCTATAATTTTACACCAGCGAATAAAAGAGAAATTAAAAAGATCATCTACCAACATTTCGAACTAATTGTCTCAGAATGGTCAAATCATTTCATAAATAATGAAAATGGAAAAGATGCTTAACATACAATCTGTAACATTTGAACAAGAATCAATGATTTTAAAAATCAACGATTTAGACTATAAATTTGATCTTAATCGATTGTCTTTAAAATTATTACATGCTACATCTCGACAAAGAAATGAATTTCAAATATCCCCAGCAAATTATGGGATTCATTGGCCTTTGATAGATGAAGATATCTCTGTTAAACAATTACTCGAAAAAAAAAGGCCACCAAATGGTAGCCTTTAAGAATTAGGTTGATAGGCTTATTGCACCCCTACTCCATAAAAACTAACCGTCTTAATTAAATTATCACTCAAAAAGATGGTCGCATTCTTTGTGAAATTACCCATTGCTGAGCCATTGAATCCTAAGGTAACAGTGGTCTTTTGTCCAGGGGCAATGACTGCATTGGCTTGAAATTTTGGTGTTGTACAACCACAACTCACCTGCAC
>CALPLN020000185.1 GCA_943324415.2 Sediminibacterium ginsengisoli
AAACGCCTCTTCCTGATTGGTCACTTAGACACCGTCTTTGAACCAGACATGCCTGCGAATCCTTTTACCATGTTGAATGATTCAACTGCAACAGGTCAGGGCGTGAATGATATGAAGGGTGGAGATGTGGTGGTGATTATGGCATTGCAAGCATTGGAGCAGGCTGGATTATTAAAGAATACAGAGATCACCGCTTATTTTACAGGAGACGAGGAACATGCGGGGTATCCAAGAGAAGTGACTAGAGGAGATTTTATCAATAGAGCGAAGCAGGCAGAAATTGCATTGGCCTTTGAAGGCGCGAATGGATTGAATTCAGTTGCCACTGGAAGAAGGGGTGCAAGTGGATGGAGATTAGACGTTACCGGAAAAACTGGTCATAGTTCGGGTGTGTTTACGCCAAGTGCAGGCTATGGTGCCATTTATGAAGCAGCAAGAATCATCAATCAGTTTAGAGAAACATTGAGTACCGAGAAATATTTAACCTTTAACCCGGGCATCATCATTGGCGGATCGGATATTGACTATAATGAGGCGACTTCAAAAGGCGCGGCCATTGCCAAAACCAATATCATCTCCCCGGCAGTAATAGTCACAGGAGACCTTAGGTTCCTGACCGAGGATCAAAAAGACCGCGCCAGAGCCAAAATGATGGAGATTGTAGGGCAAAATCTAGCCCAAACCAGTGCTAAAATCAGTTTTATGGATGGCATTCCAAGCATGGCACCTACCGAAGGAAACAATCAGGTTTTATGCGTAATCAATTCAATATCAATGGATATGGGTGTTGGGGCCACCGTAGCCGGTGACCCAGGATCGAGAGGAGCGGGCGATATCAGTTACGTGGCTGCTTATGTGGACTGTATTGATGGATTGGGTGCCTCAGGACGCGGCGCTCACGCGCCGGGAGAGACGATTCACTTAAATCAGCTCCCTTTTTTGATCAAAAGAGCCGCATTGACGATTTATAGATTGAGTAGATAAATGACGGGGTGGCGCTTAGGCCTTCGGCCCGCGCCACCCCCAAACCTTCATTTTTGTTTATTTCTTACCGTTAAAAGCTTTAATTTTACAAACAGTTGATAAACAATTGTTTTGTAGATAATACCAGATATGTCCGAAAAGATATTACTTTCTGATTTAATGAGTTTAGTGGGAAAAGCTATCAAATATATCTTTTCTCAATATGTACTCATTTTAAAAATTGCCATCATCACAGGATGTATCGGGTTAGGCTATTCGTATTTTCAGAAGGATCAATTTCAGGCAGAAGCAACATTCATTGTAGAGGAAAAGTCGGGTGCGAAATCAGGCTTAGGTGCCATTGCGTCACAGGTTGGATTTGATCTAGGCGGTTTAACAGGTGGCAATGCAGGCTTATTTGAGGGAGATAATATTTTAGATATCATGCAATCAAGGTTGATTGTAGAAAAAGTATTGTTAAGTCAACTTGATACTACGAATCCCAATTCAGCAACTTTAGCAGACATCTATTCCAGTGCACATGGGGTGAGTAAAAAATGGTCAAAAAATCCAGAGCTAGCTAAATTTAATTTTTACACGACACCAAAGACAGAAGTTGAAAGATTAAAGAAGGACAGTATCTTATTTGAGGTCTATCAGAAAGTCGTGAAGAATCATTTAGAAGTGAAGCGACAAAATAAAAAAGGATCGATCATCAACATACAAGTTGTTTCAAGAGATCAAATATTTTCAAAATTATTTACAGAGCGTTTATTAAAAGAGACTGGAGATTTATATGTAGATATTAAAACAAGCAATATGAACAATAATATTGCGCGACTACAAATAAAAGCAGATTCTCTGCACGATAAATTATATAGCAAATCCTATCAGGCTGTCGCCTTAGTGAATGCCAATAGCGGGATCAAGTCCAATGTCGTGAATGAGGATTTGACTCAAAAAGATAAGTCAGTGGTATTCACTTTATATGGCGAAGTATTAAAGAACTTAGAGGCATTAAAATTATCACAGATCAATCAAACGCCTGTGATACAAGTGTTGGACATGCCTAAGTATCCGCTCGTTAACCAAACGAGTCATTGGTTAATTTATCTATTGGGTGGATTGTTGGCGGGTGTTTTAATTGGTGTATTTTTCGCTATTTATTTATATACAGAAACTTTACAATAAAATAAATGCGTCGCCTATTTTTACTTAGAGCATATGGCGATTTTGTAATTGCGGTTAGGTCTGCGATGTTGTCGGCCAATCCAATGTCAGTGAAACTTATTGCGTCAAACCATTTATACCCCTTGTTTGAAGCCATTTCGTCAGTCATAGATACTAGTCAATTAGATATTAGCTTCGAGGATTTTGGAATCCATCTAGGACAGTTAAATTTATTTACCAATAGACATCTACTCGATCAAAGTACACTAGAACAAGCGAGGAAAATAAAAAAGTATCTAATAGAAAATCCATCCATCGATACAGGAGTAGAGCTATTAGAACAACGCAGAAAGAAAGGTGTTTTACAATTAGTGACTCGAAAGAAGTTTGAATCTATTGTCAATAAAGATTTTGTCTATCAAGAGTATGCCAATTTTTTTGGGCATGAAGCCAATTCAAAATTCATCAACGACAATCTTGAAAAAAAGAATTTCTTATTGTTGCCAGATGCAAGAATATCAAAAAGAAATATCCCGCAAGAAATTATTCAGTCTATCATTAAAGAGGTGAATCAACGAGGAGGGAGTATGCAGGTCGCTTATTTTAAAAGAGTAAGTCAGGTGAATAAGACAGGCCGTCCGATAAAAGTGCAAATGCAAACCGATCTCATTTTCAATCAAACGGTATATCATAATTTCAAGGAATTAATCCAGCTTATTTTAGAAGCAGATTTTATCATAGGTGCAGATAGTTTACCTATCCATTTGAGTCAACTATTCAATAAAAAGCATTTTATTCTATATCCAGCTGGAGGCTCAAAAGCGTTTTTCACCCCTTATACTGTTGCAAGGCAGTACTATTGTGAATTTAATAAATACGAGTCTACGACGATTCC
>CALPLN020000186.1 GCA_943324415.2 Sediminibacterium ginsengisoli
AGTGAGGGCTTAGCAAAAAAAGTTTTAGCAGCTTCTATCAATGGGGAAGTATGGGATGCAACGCGTCCAATTAACGAGGATGTAGCGTTAAAATTATTGACTTGGGATGACCAAGATGGTAAATCGACTTTCTGGCATTCATCTGCCCATTTGCTTGCAGAAGCGGTAGAAATGCAGTTTCCAGGCGCTAAATTCTGGGTAGGACCAGCTTTGGATAAAGGGTTTTATTATGATATCGACTTAGGTGGGAAGACCATTAAAGAAGAGGATATTATTTTGTTAGAAAAGAAAATGAATGACCTAGCAAAGCAAGCAAATGCCTATATCCGTAAGGAAATGACCAAGGCAGAGGCTGTGGCGTATTTTGAAGAAAAAGGAGATGAATATAAATTAGATCTATTGTCTGGTTTACAGGATGGGACCATTACTTTTTATACACAAGGAGGGTTCACTGATTTATGTCGTGGACCACATATTCCGAATACTAGCGCAATTAAAGCGATTAAAATTACCAATATTGCTGGTGCATTTTGGAAGGGAGATGAGAAGAACAAAATGTTGACACGTGTGTATGGTGTGACTTTCCCGAATCAAAAAGAATTGGATGAATATTTGCTTTTATTAGAAGAGGCAAAGAAAAGAGACCACAGAAAATTAGGAAAAGATTTAGGTATTTATACTATGTCTGATGATGTTGGACCGGGTTTGCCTTTATGGATGCCCAATGGTACCATCATTATTGAGGAATTGGAACGCTTAGCAAAAGAGACAGAAGAAGCAGCTGGTTACAAGCGTGTGGTAACGCCACATATTGCTAAAGAGAGCATGTACATTACCAGCGGCCACTTACCTTATTATCAAGATAGTATGTTCCCTCCAATGGAATTGGATGGCACCAAATATTATCTAAAGGCAATGAACTGTCCGCATCACCATAAGATTTTTGATGCTGAGCCAAAGAGCTACAAAGACATGCCACTAAGACTTGCAGAGTATGGCACCTGTTATAGATACGAGCAATCGGGTGAATTATTTGGTTTAATGCGTGTACGTTGTTTGCACATGAATGATGCGCATATCTATTGTACAAAAGCACAATTCGCACAAGAATTTAGAGCGGTGAACGAAATGTACCTTAAGTATTTTAATATTTTCGGTATCGACAAATATGTAATGCGCTTGAGCTTGCATGATCCTGCAAAATTGGGACAGAAGTACATCAATGAACCTGAATTGTGGAAAGAAACGGAAGATATGGTGCGTCAGGTATTGATTGAAACTGGAACACCATTTGTGGAAGTGCAGGACGAAGGGGCGTTTTACGGACCTAAAATTGACGTACAAATTTGGAGCATCATAGGTCGTGAGTTCACTTTAGCAACCAATCAAGTGGATTTCGCCCAAGGCAAACGTTTTAATTTAAGTTTTACCAATAAGGACAATGAGCCAGAAACGCCATTGATTATTCACCGTGCTCCTTTAGGAACACATGAACGCTTTATCGGTTTCTTATTAGAGCATTATGCGGGTAAATTCCCTGTATGGTTGGCTCCTATGCAAGCTAAAATCTTGCCAATCAGTGATAAATTCATGCCTTATGCGCAGGAGGTGTTGGCTGAATTGCGCAAAGCAGGTGTACGTGCCGAAATTGATGATAGAAACGAAAAAATTGGTAAAAAGATCCGTGATACTGAATTAATGAAAGTGCCTTATATGTTGGTGATAGGAGAGAAAGAGGCTTCAGAAAGCCAATTATCTATCAGAAGACAAGGCAAAGGAGATTTAGGTATGATGGACAAAACAGCCTTTATTTCACAGATACATCAAGAAATAGTCGAAAGAAAAGCACCTGATGCGTAACATTGACTATCTTTACTTCACAAAACAACGTTTTAATAATTAATGGCATTACCGAACAGAGGACCAAGATTTAACCCAAGGTTTCAAAGACAACAAGAACCAGAGCACCGTATTAATGATCGTATTAGAGTACCAGAAATACGATTGGTTGGTGACAATATCACAGTAGGAGTTTACAACACACAAGAAGCGCTAAAAATAGCTGCTGATCAGGGTTTGGACTTAGTGGAGATTTCTCCAACAGCCAATCCGCCAGTATGTAAAGTCATTGATTACAAAAAGTTTCTTTACGAGAAAAAGCGTAAAGAAAAAGAGATGAAAGCGAACTCGAAGCAATCAGAAATTAAAGAGATTCGTTTTACTCCTGGAACAGATGACCATGACTTTGATTTTAAAGCAAAGCACGCCGAAAAGTTCTTACAGGATGGCAATAAGGTAAAGGCATACGTTCAATTTAAAGGTAGAGCGATCATGTTCCAAGACAGAGGTCAATTACTTTTATTGAAATTCGCAGAAAGATTGGCCGAATCCGGTACTTTAGAAAGTATGCCTAAGCTAGAGGGAAAGCGAATGTTCGCCATTTTTCAGCCTAAAGCAGGTGGAAAAAAGAAACCTACCACTTAAATTTTAAGATATAATTAGCTAATTTGTTGATTATCAATATTTATTTTAGAAGGGTCTGATAATTTCAGGCCCTTTTTTTTGCTATATTCTCAATCTGACTTACCTTCGCCATCCATTTCCCACAAGGCCCAATAAGTGTTCTGCCTGAGTAGAACCGCCAGTAGGGAGTAATCGATAAGATTATAATAATGCCAAAAGTAAAAACTAACTCAAGCGCAAAAAAGCGTTTTAAAGTTACTGGAACAGGAGAAATCTCTTTCCAAAAAGCGTTCAAAAGACACATTTTAACCAAGAAATCTACAAAGCGTAAAAGAGCTATGAGAAAGAAAGGTTTAGTAGGATCAACTAACAAAGACTTCGTTCTTCGTTTATTAAGATTAAAAGGATAATACTTCCTTACTATTTCAACAATTTAATTCACCGAGTCCGAGGCTTTAACTAGCCGATTCAAAAAAATATTAATTATGCCACGTTCAAAAAATGCCGTTGCATCTAGAGCAAGAAGAAAAAAGATTTTAGATCAAGCCA